>CAYOGP010000007.1:0-7163 GCA_964403555.1 uncultured Spirochaetales bacterium
CCATCGGACATTTAACGTCGCCAGGGATTGTCATCGTCTTCCACTGCATGCAAATTTCGTCGCATCCTAAAGCGTCGCCAGCGATGCTTTAAAGAAGAAAAAGAAGGCAGCATCTGAAGCTTTTGGGATTTTCTCATTAAGAGCCAGCCTGCAATTACACCGCCGAGGTGGCCTACAGTGCTGACATTTGATGGGCCAAAAAGAAACTCCATTAGAAAAAGAAATGGAATGAAATAAATTGCTTTAATCGGAATTGGAGGAAAGAGGAGCATGATCGTTCGCGTTGGCCAGGTAAGAGAGTAGGCTAATAGAACGCCGAAAACTGCACCCGATGCCCCCAAAGTTCTCATGGTGTAACTCGGAGGTGCATTCAAACCGAAAAAGCCTGGTAGCGCTGGCCATGTCACTATGAGAAAACCTGCTCCAAGTCCGCATAGGAGATAGTATTTTAGGAAACGTTTTTCTCCCCATGTAGCTGCAAGAGGTGAACCAAACATCCAAAGAGCGAGCATATTGAAACCTATGTGGGACAAGCTTCCTTCTGAGTGGAGCCACATATAAGTAAAGGGCTGCCAAAGATATCCTTCGGTCCAAAAGGCTGCGGGTATGGCCGAAAAAACAAACGAAAGCCCCTTGAAAAGGTGTTGTAAGATGAACGCGCCTACGTTCACTATCATGAGGACCTTGATCACGTTTGGGGTGAAGCCTGGTCCAAAACGTACTGATTGATTTCCGAACATAACCTTCGCCTAAGCTAGCTCAAGCGCGAAGCATTTACGCGAACGCCTTCGCCAAGCTTTTAATCTGATAAGTGAGATCCTCTGCCGTTAAGCCTGAAAAGTCAATGATTGGTAGGTCTAAATGGAATTGTGAAGTAAGGTTTGTTATGCGTTCAAGACATTCGTCTGTGCTGCCTGCAATGATTGCGTTCGGCAATTCACTTTCCGTCACGTCCGAAAACCAAGGGTTCAGTTTTCGAAATTCTTTTTGCACTGCAGAATCGGTGGCTTTTGCGCCCACGCGCGTAAAAAGCCACATTGATCGTTCGATTGAGTCGGGGTTTCGTCCGAGACGTCTACAGGCAGCTCCTAAATGTTGTTCGGCAATTTGCACTTTCTCCGTCAGGGGTGGCAAATTGATATCCCAGCGATCTGCATGGCGAGCGACTAGTTCTAAAAGGCGTCGCCCGCGGGCGGCGATTTGTATAGGAAGGTTCCCAGGAGTCGGCCTTATTCTCGCTCCCGAAAGCTGAACGAATCGGCCTTGAAAATCGACCCTTTCGCCGTTCCATAGCCTTTTTGTCACAGTTAACGTTTCGTCTAGCCATTGAATCCGTTCGCTTGGGCCTTTTGAGGAGAAACCAAAACGCTGGTCCGCCCGTTGCCCACCTATCGAAACGATAAACCGCAGGCGACCAGGTTCGATATGGTCGAGCGTTGCTACAGCTTGAGCCAATCGAGCCGCATTCCAATGGTGGACCAGACGAATAGAGCCGATCTCTATCCGATGTGTTTTTGCAAGCAATGAGGCGGTGGCGGTCCAACCCTCTAAGATGGGGTGGTCGCCTCGGCTAGCTAGTTGGCTGACATCGCCGTCAACAAGCGCAGCTTGGAAACCTAAGTCTTCGGCCAGAGAGACTGCTTCGAGGAGTTGTGGCCAAGTGAGGTGATGCCAGGCTAACGCTATTCCGATCCTCATGGTGCTAAAAGCCCTTCGCGTCTGGCAGCGTGGAGTATCGCCATTGCACTCTTCGCATCTCGCAATTCACCGGCCCAGATTAAGTCCAGTGCCGCCGTTAGGGGCATCGCCACTACCTCGATGAACTCGTCTTCTTCTTGGGCCGAGGGGACAATCTCAAGTTCATAGGCGGCAAAAAGATGTATTACCTCGTTAGTAAAGCCCGGGGTCGTCAAGACACTACCTAGAGCCTCTAAAGTTTTTGCTTGGCGCCCTACTTCCTCCCGTAACTCTCGTGCTGCACATGCCGAAGGGGACTCATTCTCGATCTTTCCTGCAGGAACTTCCCATATGCCGCCTCCAATGGCGGGTCGAAACTGGCGAATTAGCAAAACGTCTGTCTTGGTCTCAAAGGGAACAATTGCTGATGCACCGGGGTGCCTAATCATTTCTAGGTCTACAACCTTTCCGTTAGGAAATTTAGTTTTTTCCATCACGACACTTAGGGTCGGCCCTTGGTAAGCTATGCGGTGTGACATAATTACCGAGGTTAGGCGTGAAAGCTCCGGTCCGCAGCAGGTTTGCTTTGGAAAGAGGGCCCTTTCGCACATGTGCGGAGAATTGCTTTGAAAAAAAAGGAAGCCTTAATAAATATTGAGCCCCGGACGAATGGGGAAACCCTTCAGGGAGCTTTGATCTCTTGCTCCTCGGAGAGAGGGATGACAATTGCTCCGCCACACCCGCTTTACGGTGGCAGCATGGAGTCCCCCGTGGTGAAGCAGCTTGCAGAGGCGTCGCGTCGCCTAGATATTTCGTCACTTAGATTTGACTGGCGTGGGATAGGTGGAAGTTCAGGAACACCCAGCGGAGAAACAGCAGATGCAGATCTTGACTTTGGAGCTGCTCTGGATTTGATATCGAAGGTTGTCAGTGGAGGTATTGTAGCGTCAGGGTATTCTTTCGGTTCACTTGCCGCTCTTCGTGCAGCCTCTCATCCGCGTGTAGGAGGGCTGATTCTTGTGGCTCCACCAGCAGAGTACCTTGCCAAGCATGTTTTGAGGTCCTTGGGAAAACCAGTCTTGTTAATATCGGGTGAGTACGATGAAATTGCGCCTCCGAGCAAGCTTCAACTTCTGGATGATGATGGCTGTTCGGTACGACTAAATGTTATTAAGAATGCGGATCATTTTTTTGGAAAAGGCCTTACAGAAATTGGGACTGAGGCCTCAATTTGGTTAACGGGTTTGTTTCAAAAATGAGGAAGCAGTTGTGTCGAGCATCCAGAAGTCTTGACTCATAACTGCTTGAAAACCACCGTTGTTATCTCAATTCAAAAATCTGACCTAAGACTACGACGATTTTCAAGGACGCTCTTCTTTTCTAGTTTTCGGGTCGGCTCGGTTCCTTCGATAAAGGCCTGGAAGAACGTGTTTTTACCGGCGGAGGTCGCTAGTTCTCCGGTAGTTGCATCGACCCTCGCAAAAACAATTCCTTTTGGTACCGGAAACTCCGAAACTGGATGCCCTTCGAGTGCCGCTTTCATAAATTCGATCCAAATAGGTAGGGCCGCCTTGCCTCCCGTTTCTCCTTTACCTAATCCTTTTTTTGAGTCGAAGCCGACCCATACGCCTGTTACTAAAGTGGGTGAATAGCCGACGAACCACGCATCCCCCTGTTCATTTGTGGTTCCAGTTTTTCCGCCGAGTGGCCTTTTTAATTTTTTAGCCCTTCGTCCAGTACCCCTTGGATGGGTCACTACTCCCTGCACCAAATGAGACGCGAGGAACGCCTCAGTTTTTTCCAATATTTGATCCTTTTCAGTTTCCTCAGTCTCGATCTCCTTGCCCGCAGATCCTCGCACTTGGACTTCGAGATTGGGCTTTAGTGCAATATCAGAAAGTATGAGTTCGTTGTCTCGGTCATAAACTCCACGGATATACTTTGGAATGACTTGTTTTCCTAGTGAGGCAAATATTGTGTAGGCTCGGGTAAGTTCGAATAGGGAAACGGGACTAGAACCAAGGCCAAGAGAGAGATCGCTAGTTAAAGGAGCCTCTATGCCAAGCTCTCGAGCATATGAGATTACGTTATCCACGCCTATATCCCGGAGAAGATGGATAGTTGCATTATTTACCGAGCGGGCAAGCGCCTCACTCATTGTTAAAGGTCCTAAAAAACGTCTGCCGTAGTTCTCTGGCCGCCAGGTAAAGCCTGTCGTCTCGTCTTCATACACCACAGGCCTATCCCAAAGGATCGACGTAGGCGTGTAACCATGTCGTAGTGCCGCACCATAGATAATGGGCTTGAATGCCGACCCCGGTTGTCGTCGCGCCTGTATTGCACGATTGAATTCGCTGGATTCAAAGTCGTAGCCTCCGACCATCGCTAGAATTTCATGCGTCGACACATCAATTGCCAGTATCGCTGCCTGCGCTTCGGGTTTTTGCACAAGAGTGATTCGGCGAAGTCCTTCCATTTCCGCGCCTTGTTCTATAAAGCTTGCGATATCGCCAACCCTAAAAACTTCTGAAATGTCTTTAATAGTTTTAGCGCTTTTAGTTAAATCTCTTGGCCTAGCCCAGTTGATGTCCTCGAGAAAAACTGTCCGCGTAAAGCCGGGCGCAAAGGCAACCTGAGCCGATTGGTCAACTTCATCTAGTTTTGTGATGACTCCCTCGAGTAAACCACGCTCGGGAAAATTCATCAGTATCTCTTCGTTCTCCTCTAAAAGCTTATTTGATTCGGCTAGGGTTTGGATAGTGGTTTGAATATTCTCATCCAATGATGTTCTGTTCGGACCTCGATACCCTTGACGGCGATCGAGTTGTTCTAGGCCTGAGCGAATAGCCGCTACCGCCTTTCTTTGAAGATCCAGATCTAAAGTAGTTTCTACTCGTAAGCCGCCTCTGAGAACGGTCTCGTTGCCTAGACGCTGGACGAGATCGCGGCGCACTTCTTCGACGAAGTATGCGGACACATCAAAATCAGCTTTCCCTGGAGGAGCAGATAAGATCGGTCGCGTTCGCGCGCCATAATCGTATTGGTCTTTACTTATGAAACCTTCTTGCCTCATTCTTTTAAGCACATAGAGTCGACGCGCTTCCGAGACTTGTGGGTTCCTGTAGGGAGAGTTTTTTCCCGGTGCTTTTGGCAGGCCAGCGATCAGGGCTGACTCAGCAATACTTAATGATTGGATATCCTTGGCAAAGTAGGTTCGTGAAGCTTCGGCAACTCCGTATGCTCCAGCACCGAAGTAGATCTCATTGAGGTAGAGAAAGAGGATTTCTTCCTTTGTAAAGCTTTGCTCGATTCGGTAGGCCAGCACTATCTCTCGAATTTTTCTTCGATACGTCCGTTTAGGAGAGAGCAGAAGCTGCTTGACCATTTGTTGGGTAATAGTGCTCGCGCCCTGGACCCGTTGCCCCCTGGCCTTGACATTGGCCCACGCCGCTCTCGCTATGGATGCGAAGTCGATACCTGAGTGCGCATAAAATTTACCGTCTTCGGCTGCAATAAATGCCTGAATTAAATGTTCAGGCATTTCTTCGAGTGGGGTGATACTTCTTCTGTGTTCAAAAAATTCCCCGACCAAGTTCCCTTCACGATCGAGAACGACGCTCGTTAGGGCGGGTCGGTAATCTTTCAGAGCTTTTAAATCTGGTAGATCGCGCAGGAAAGCAAAATAGAGGTAAAAAAGACCCACTACGAGAACCAATGAGCCCCAGGCGGCGAGCCGGGTGATCCATTTTAAGATAGATGACGAGGTTCTGGTCAAGTGCTGCTCCAGGGCGTCTATCGGAGATAGCAAACCGTCTAGTTCCTCCGCTACTGCTGCAAATCACACGTGTGAAACTTTAAAGTACTAATGAAGGTCTAAACACGATATTTTCAGGAGCTTCGTCGGGATCAAGGCCGAAAGTTACGTTTGACCTCTTAGCGGGATGGTCCTATCCGAGTTCAAGTATCTCGCTGCCGCATTTTAGAGTTGAATAAAGGGGACATAGTGCGAAATTTGAGAATAGTTTTTGTGATGGATCAACCGCAGGCGATAGATATCTCTGCGGATACAACATTTGCTTTGGCGCTTGAAGCCCAAAGTAGAGGTCATGCCCTCTACTACGCAAACCCTGCGCTGATAAGCGCTGAAGGGGGCCAACCGGTCGCAGTGACTCGAGAGATGCAGCTAAGCCAAGACGTAGATTCTCCTATCGTCCTTGGAGAGGCGCATAGGGTCAAGCTCGACGAAAATTCCGATATCGTCTGGCAACGAAAGGACCCGCCGGTAGATGCCGCATATATTTATTCGACACAGATTTTGGCTCTTTGCCGTCGGTGTTTAGTTCTTAATCGACCGTCTAGTATCTTGGCAGCGAACGAGAAACTGTACACGCTTAACTTCCCAGATTTGATGCCAGAAACAATTGTTAGTTTAAGTTCTGAAGAGCTTCTTAGTTTTCTTGACCATCTCGGAGGAGAAATGGTGATTAAGCCGCTCGATGGTAAAGGGGGTGAAGGGATCTTTGTGCTTAGGAGAAACGATGTCAATCTCTTTTCTTTGATTGAGCAGGCAACAAATTTTGGCTCGCGACTGGCTATGGCTCAACAGTATTTACCAGCCGTTCGTAGAGGTGATAAAAGGATTCTTCTCCTAGATGGAGAGCCATTAGGGGCAGTGTTACGAGTGCCTGCATCCGGAGAGTTGCGCGCAAATCTTCATGTTGGCGGATCAGCGGAGCCTGGCGTACTTGAAGATAGTGATATTGAAATAATTCAATCTATCGGCCCACGACTTAGAGAAGATGGTCTTTTCTTCGTTGGAATCGATGTAATTGGTGGAAAATTGACCGAAATTAATGTCACAAGTCCTACAGGAATACAGGAAATGAGCCGTATCGACGGTGTAAACTACTGTGCGACGGTTATAGAGGCATTAGAGTCTAAGAAGTAATCGTGTATCAAACCATTGACACCCTCGGTGGTGAGACCGATGATCATGGGAACAATTGGAAGCTGGCCGGCGGCTCTGGTTGCTACCCCCTGACCCGCGTCCCCGTGCGGGAGTTTTTTCGCTGGGTGAGCGAAAAAATTAAAGAGAGAGCCTCTCTCTGAAGAATTCAAAGAGGGGCAATAAACAACGACGAAGGCAACACATCGCACAACGCGGCTTGCCGCGAGCGAGGAGACAAACATGGCTGCTACAAAAGTTGCAAAAACCGGTGTTCAAAGAAAGAAAGGATGGCTCTACTACCTTGATAAAAAGGGCCACGTCAGTCGGGCTCCTATGGCACGAGGTGGCGGGAAACCCGGCAGAGGAAAGGCCACGGTTGAACAGAAGGTAGGTGTAGAACGCGAAGAGGGGTGGCTTTATTTTATCGACAAAGACGGCGATGTCGCTCGAACACGTATGGCAAGACGTGGTTCGGGTCGTCGTAAGGCGACTCGCAAGAAGGCGACTCGCAAGAAGGCGACTCGCAAGAAGGCGACTC
>CAYOGP010000007.1:7263-19406 GCA_964403555.1 uncultured Spirochaetales bacterium
GGCGACTCGCAAGAAGGCGACTCGCAAGAAGGCGACTCGCAAGAAGGCGACCCGCCGTCGTTAGAGACAGTCGAGGATCGACTCAAAAACCGGTGAGGGTGGTCGTGACTGCCTTTGCCGGTTTTCTGTCGATAACCCTATCGCTGCTATTTCGAGTGACTCTTTTTGATCCAAGCCCACGCAGTTTCAACAATTTCTGGAAGTTCCGAATGCTTAGGTTTCCAGCCGAACGTATTCTTGAATAGATTTGGGTCGGCGACCAAATTGGCTGGATCCCCCGCACGGCGACTGGACACATTGACGGGCACCTCTTTTCCTGTAACTCGGCGAACAACTTCGATGATTTCTTTATTTGAAGATCCGTGGCCTGTACCCAGGTTGTAACAGCCCGATATGCCCTCGTTAAGTAGTGTTTCTAAAGCAAGTACGTGAGCTGATGCTAAGTCGGAAACGTGAATATAGTCTCGTATGCAGGTTCCGTCGTTTGTTGGATAGTCGTCCCCAAAAAGTTCTAATTTAGGGCGGAGTCCTTCCGCGGCTTCAAGGGAGGCCGGGATTAGATGGGTTGAGGGAAAGCGGATATCCCCAAGGCTACCAGAGCTATCGGCGCCTGCGGCATTGAAATAACGCAGGGCGCACCACTTGAGCGGATGTACCTTGCCAACGTCGGCGAGAACTTTTTCAAAGAACCATTTCGAGGAGCCGTAAGGGTTTATTGGGCTAGGAGTTATGGTTTCCTTAATGGGGCTTTCTTCGGGATGGCCATAGACTGCTGCGGTTGAGGAAAAGACAAAGCATCGCGTTTTATAAGCTAAGGCAATATTCAAGAGGCCTATGCTTGAAACTGTATTGTTGTAGTAGTACTGAGAAGGATCTTTTACCGATTCTGCTACCGATGTAGAGCCGGCAAAGTGTAGGACTCCATCAAAGGGACCTTCGGTCTTAAAGATATTCTCTATTTCCGAAGTCTCGGAGATGTCGCATCTGTAAAGGGTTGCGCCTTTGACGAATTGGGAATCGCCTGTTCTGAGGTCGTCTATAACAACGACTCGATGGCCTGCATTTTGCAAAGAAAGCAGAACGTGACTTCCGATGTATCCCGCACCACCTGTCAAAATTAGATCGGCCAACTAAAAACCCTTTCTACGTGATACTGTGAATCCGTGATGGACACGGTTTACACTACAATGTTCGATACACCCGAAGGAAGAATGCTTTCTGCCTCGTTCCGAGGTCGTCTGGTTTATCTGGGTTTGCCCTGCCCATCAGGTAGGGGTTTTCGAGGTTTCATAGAAAAAAATGCCAGAGACGCGAGGATCCTAGAGAATTACGATGAAAACCGCGACACGATAAATCAGGTTTTAGAGTTTCTTTCAGGAGAGAGACACGAATTCAACATAAAATTGAAATTACTCGGAACCCCCTTTCAAATGTTGGTTTGGACGGAACTTGGTCGTATACCCTACGGTGAAACCAGAACCTATGGTCAGGTAGCTTCCCTACTGAAAAGTCCTAAAGCCTCCAGAGCGGTAGGTGCGGCAAATGGCGCTAATCCGATTCCATTAGTCGTTCCCTGCCACAGGGTTATTGCTAGTGGTGGAAAACTTGGCGGCTACGCGGGCGGGTTAGGGCTTAAAAGACGCCTACTCGCTCTTGAAAGGGCCAAGCCCCAAAAAGATGAGCTTCTCTAGGCTTTTCTTTTCTTGCTTAGGAGGGTCTTAATGAAAAGTAGCCAGAACAATGAACTCCGGTGGTCCGACGCAATAGACTTAGCCGATCACATAAAAAATGGAGATTTTTCAGCTCGAGAAGTAATTGAGGCGGCTATCCGTAGGGTTGAAGCAGGAAATTCTTCTTTAAACGCAGTAATCACAGAGACATTCGAAAAGGCCCTGATGTCTTTGCCAATCAATTCCGAGGGACCTTTCCACGGTGTGCCCCTCTTGATCAAGGATCTAGGTGTTGCTGTAGATGACACCTTCTACTCTGCGGGGAATAGAGCTCTTAAAGAGGCTCGTTATAGATCAATCGGAGATTCTCTGATAATCAAACGTCTCCGTGAAGCGGGCTTTGTTCTCTTGGGAAAAACGAACTCGCCAGAGCTCGGAACACTTCCTACAACTGAACCACTGGCCTGGGGCCCTTCGAGGAACCCTTACAACCTGCATTTGTCTCCTGGGGGATCAAGTGGTGGAAGCGCCGCAGCGGTGGCTGCGGGCTTTACGCCGGTTGCGCATGCTTCGGATGGCGGAGGCTCAATTCGTGTTCCCGCGAGTTGGTGTGGGCGCGTTGGTCTTGGGCCGTCTCGTGGTCGGATTACTTTGTCACCCCACGCAGGGGAAGCCTGGGCTGGGTGCGTGACTGACGGTGTTGTGTCTCGATCGGTTAGAGATACAGCCGCTATTTTGGATATTCTCTCGGTTCCTGCGGTTGGGGACCCATATCATGCTCCTTTTCCTGAGCGAAGCTTTTTGTCCGTTATGTCCGATCTTCCGCCTCGGCTTAAAATCGCCCTTGCTTGGGAAGAACCTCGAATTGGCCTACGGCCTACCCCAGAATGTATTGAGGCTGTGGAGTATGCAGGAAATCTTCTTGAGTCACTTGGCCACTACGTGGAAATCGAAAGGCCGAAGGCGTGGGACGCCACTTTGGTACACGGCGCTTTTAGTCGGATCGTCTCTGTGTGCGTTGCACGAGAAATCGAAGGAATAGGAAAGCTTTTGGGTCGCGAGTTAAAAGAAAATGATGTGGAGCCACTGAACTGGGTCTTGGCAGCAAGAGGCAGAGATACAGCAGCGAAAGACTATCTAAGTTGCGTTGACGAGTTGCATGCCTTTTCAAGACTGTACGCTAGCTTTTTTTCGGGCCCTGAGGCATTTGATATCTTGGTTACGCCAACCATGGCTACCCCACCGCCTGTACTCGGTTCGATGGTAGGAACAACAGAAGATCCTTTGCTCGGATTTCGCAAATCGGTTCCCCTTATTGCTTATACTTCTCCAATTAATATTTCAGGCCAACCAGGAATATCGTTACCGCTTTTTACTACTCCTGATGGGATACCGATAGGAGTCCAATTGATTTCCTCGTACGGACAAGAGGCCCTTCTTCTGCGCCTTGCAAATGAGCTACAAATGATTGCGCCTTGGAACGATAGACATCCGAAAGAATTCCTTTAATGCAGCACGATGAGTTAGGTACAAAGGTTAAAGATCTTCACAATCAAATCGATGATGCCGTCACTGGACTGTCTGAAATTCATGGGAAACGACTTAAGTGTAAATTGGGATGTGCTTCGTGTTGCATTGATGGGATCAGTGTCTTTAACGTCGAGGCTGATAATATTCGAGACTGGGTAGGAGAAAAATTACAAGGCCATAAACCATCGGAGGAGGGAAAATGCGCCTTTTTGAGCGATTCTGGTGCATGCAGGATTTATCCCGTTCGGCCTTATGTTTGCAGAACGCAGGGACTACCTTTACGTTGGATTGATTTTGAGTCCGGCACCGAGAAGCGGGACATTTGTCCATTAAACGAGCCCGGGAAGAACTTACTTTCACTCAGCGAGAAGTCTTGTTGGGAAATTGGTCCGACCGAGATGCAATTGAGAAATCTAGAAGAAGAAACGGGTCTAAATTCGAGAAAACCGAAAAGGGTAAGTCTCCGAGTCCTTTTTTATGAACTTTCTCACTATTAGACTTTCTAGTTCCTCGTTGCCGATTCTAAAATTTCTCTTCTTTTTCCAAAATATGCTGATTCGGATATCTTTCCTTGGCGTCTTAAGTCTTCTAAGTCGGCTAAATCGCGCAACTGTTTTGAGCTTAGACCTCTAGGTAGTATGGGCATTTCATCAGGTTTTCCTGCCGACTCTTCAGCATTGGTTTCTCCCATCGGACCACCACCAAGTAATACGGTTCGTCTACCTAATTTTCCGCCACGCCCTATGTGCAGATTCGATGCGTGTCGAAATTTGGAATCTTTCCATTTCGCAGAAACTCCTTGAACGCCAATAGCCGTCAGATATTCCGCCGGAAGGATACGAAAATTTTGTTGTTTTCGTCCAATAAAAGGTTCAGGGAGGTCATCTTCATCCTCGCCTTTGGGGATCTCCCAGTCGGCCCGGGATAATCTTACAAAAAGTCTGTCACCTTCTACGTAGGTGACGAAAGTAGTAAGAAACTTTTGAGTAAAAAGTTGAAACCGCTTTTCCACTCGGACGAGCTCCACCGTAAGTACTTGATGAGGCTCTGCATTGGCAAACACTCGAGAAAGCGCCTCACCCACTTCATAGATTCCCTCAACAGGAAACGCAGGTTTCCGCGTCCCTTTTTCCCCTCGGATATCGATAAAGGAAAGAATATGAGCGAGCCTGGCTCCAGAAATCGTAGCGGGATGAGAAAATCCTCGATCGATACCGGTTTGCGACCTCAGTTTGACGATCACTCCTGGAGCCTTATGAGCTGTAACTCGTTTGTAACGAGGACCACACGCTACTAATGGGATACTCAAACTTAGAACAAGAGTGAGCCAAAGTGTTTTTTTAAATTTATAAAGATTTTTCTGTGATCGCATAAATTATCCGATAAGTAAGGAAGCTTGCACTGTAGGCAATTAGGAGAAGATAGCTAAACGCGAATAATGGCCACCGCCAAGAATTAGTTTCTCGACGCATGACTGCAATCGTTGAAGCGCATTGTAAAGCAAAAACAAAAAAGACGAGCATTGAGCCAACAGTGGCAGCTGTGAATACTTTTCTCCCAGTTTTAGGGTTTTTGTCTTTTTTCATTGCTTCGCGTAATGATTCATCCTCGCCTCTTACCGCGTACACTTGAGCAAGAGTCGCAACAATAACTTCCCGAGCTGCCAAACTAGCTATTAGGCCAATCCCAATTTTCCAGTCGAATCCCAGAGGTTCAATAACGGGCTCGATCGTTTTCCCGAGTCTTCCCGCAAAGCTTTGCTCAACTGCCATCTTTTTAGCTAGGACTTCAGGCGTTCCATCTGGGAAATCAGTTTCTGGAAATGTCATGAGTGTCCACAAGATTATTGCAACTGAAAGGATGATAGTTCCTGCTCTCTTGAGAAAACTACTAGCCCGATCCCATACTTGACGGGCGACTACTTTTAGTTGAGGTAGACGATATGGGGGAAGCTCTAAGTAAAAGGGAAGGTCGTCGCCTTTAACAACAAACTTCTTTATTAGACCTGCAAATAGAAATGCGGCTACTCCGCCACCTAGGTAGAGACCAAAGAGGGCTAACCCCTGTATTCCGAGAGGTCCGAAACTGATGTCTCGTGGAATAAATGCACTGATTAGAAGAGTATATACGGGCAGTCGAGCAGAGCATGTCATGAGCGGTGCAACCAAGATGGTCACCAGGCGTTGCCGTGGTGACGGAACTGTTCTTGCGGCCATAATTCCTGGTATCGCGCATGCGTAAGAAGACAGTAAGGCGACGAAGGCACGCCCCTCAAGACCGATTTTACCCATAGCACGGTCCACCACGAAGGCGGCGCGTGCCATGTAGCCAACACCTTCTAAAAATGCGAGAATTGCAAAAAGAAGCGTGATCTGAGGTAAAAAAATGATGACGGATCCGACACCAGCAAGTACACCATCGGTTAAAAAATTTCTAAGTAGACCGGGTTTAACGATGTTTTCAACCTTCAGTTGCAATAAGTTGACGCCAGAGTCAATTGCGTTCATTGCTGGTTCTGCCCAAGTAAAAATGATTTGAAAGAAAAACAACATCACTGCAATAAAAGTTAGTGAGCCCCAAAAAGGATGAAGGAGAATACGATCTATTCGATCGGATCGTTTGTCTTTTTCCGGAGCCTTGTAACCTCCACGTGAAAGAACTGAAGCTATCCATCCATTCAAATCCTGTGTTTTGGTGGGTGGTGGGAGGATGGGTACTTGCCATTCTTCGATATTTTGAATCAAGGCTTTCAGTTTACTTAAACCAATTCCCTTGTTGCCCACCACCCCGACTACAGGGATCCCTAGAGCATTAGAAAGTTTTTCTGGATCGATTTGACCACCCCGGGCCTTTAATTCATCCATCATTGTAATTGTTAGACAAAGAGGAATACCCAATCTCAAAGCCTGAACAACTAAAAGTAGTGACCTTTCAATCGCACATGCATCAACCGTTAATACCAGGCCATCGGGAACGCAATTGCCTTCGCTACGCCCCGTGAGAAGGCTACTGACTACCTCCTCGTCTGAAGATATTGGTTGTAAGCTGTAAGTACCGGGTAGATCGATGAGGGTAATGTTCTTATCGCTTTTTCTTAGTTTACCTTCTCTGCGCTCAACTGTTACACCAGGATAGTTTCCGACTTTGGCTCTTAATCCAGTAAGGGCATTGAAAATAGTTGTTTTCCCAGAATTGGGAGATCCCAGGAATCCAAGACGTACGTAATTTTCGCTCATAGCAGGTTTTCCTGATAAAAGCCTAAGAGTTTGTACGGGCTTATCACTCGATTTCCACCCAAATTTTGGAAGCTTCTTTCCTGCGAAGACACATTTGTGATCCCCGGATCTCGAAGCAAAGGGGATCTCCGGCAGGAGCTTTACGGGAGAGAATCACGAGTGTCCCTGGAAGAAAACCAAGGTCGGCTAGTCTTTCTGAAATAACACCGTCGTCTTCAACACGTTTTATAGTGCCTGTTTTCCCAATTCCGAGTTTTGAGAGTGGTATGAGAGACATTGAATTTTTGGATAAGAGAGTTTCCACAACACTTCGCTTCGCAAAGGAGCTTCGAGGAGCTTCTCAGAGGATAAAATCGTTAACCTTCGAGAGGAATGTATACGGCAAGGAAACGGAATTCGCCAACGCCGTCTGCTAGTCCAGTTCAGCTCGAAGCTGGCGGCTCATCATCTCTGTTCCAGCCTCTAGAGAGGTAATCTCACCTGTTAGTACCATTCGTACCGATTGTGCGATTGGCATTTCTACCTCTAGGCGATCAGCGAGTTGGCAAACCGCTAGAGTCGTCTTGACTCCCTCAGCTACCTGTCCCATCCCTAGTGTGATCTCAGAAAGAGACCGTCCGCGTCCAAGTTGCAGGCCCACATTTCGGTTCCGAGAGAGATTTCCCGTACAGGTGAGAAGAAGATCTCCCATTCCTGAAAGTCCCTGAAAGGTAAGTGGATTCGCACCCAATGTCTCACCTAATCGCGTCATCTCCCTGAGGCCACGAGTCATTAGAGCTGCCCGTGTATTCAATCCCATCCCGAGTCCCTCACAAATACCTACGGCTATTGCGACGACATTTTTCACGGCACCGCCTATCTCGACACCGATTATGTCGTCATGGGAATAACAGCGGAACCAAGGGCAAGAAAGTTCAGCCTGGACTGAAATTGCATAGGTTTCGTCCCGAGATGCGACAGTAACTGCGGTGGGTTGCTCCTCAGCTATCTCACGCGCGAAGGAAGGTCCCGACAAAAGTACAATACGTGAGTGAAAAGAAGATTCCAGGACATCCATTAAAACCTGACTCATTGTAAGGCCCGTTTCCGTTTCAATTCCTTTTGATGTGATAACTACAATCGCACCCGGATCTAGATGAGGAGCAACATTCTTCATTACATCCCGAACACCGTGGCTGGGCACTGCAATTATTACGAGCTCTCGTCCGATTACTGCCTCAGAAAGATTATTAGTAGCTCGAACGGTTTTGGGTAGTAGAACTTCTTCGAGATATCCTGGATTACGTCCGGTTTCATTTATTCTCAACGCGACTTCTTCACGCCGTGCCCACAAGAGGACGTCATGCTCTCTTCCACAAAGTTTTGCGAGGCAAGTACCAAAACTTCCCGCTCCAAGGACAGCTATAGGGCTAGACATTGCAGCAGTCTACTACGTTCTAGCGGGGCAAGTTTCGGTAAATAAACGGTAGTTTTTCATATAATTCTAGTTGAGCTTCTGTGCCCCAGGGCCCCCTACCCTGATTTCTCCACGCCGAAGGGTGAGCCCTTCTCCATCGAATAACTCCATAAGTGGAACGGCGTACTTCCTAGTCGTGCCAATGAGCTTTTTGTAAGTTTTAGTATCTATAGAACCTTCTGAAATAAGTATTTTATGGACTTCGTCTCGTAGTTCGTTAACGGCCACAGCATCAAACCAAAGATTACCCGGAGCTCGAATCAACGTGCCTTCACGGACTAAAAAAGACAAGAGATCTCTTAAGTCATCTTCAGAAATTTTAAAAAGTTCAAGCCAATCACGATATGTAAGAGGTTCCAGTTCTCGTGACATAGACTCCGCTCGAATGTGTGCGAGAACAACTTCTTGCTCTTGAGAGAGCAAGGGCAGGTGATCAGAAAGAAATACGTAGCCTTCTTTCATGTCGAGGGTATTTTTTTCAAGCAGCCTTCCCAAAACTAATTCGAACGCGCCTTTTGGAGTGTTTTTCGGGAGCTCACCTGAAAGAGTACCCTGTGGAATTCCGGGCCTTATTTGATGTTTCGCATGATATTTTCTAACAGACTGAAGAAGTGTGCGTTCAAAAACGTTGACGATTTCGTCGAATAACCAGAACCCAGACGAAGTTCTAATAACATTTTTGCTTTCCGAAATTAGAGATTTAAGTTTATTAAGTGTAACTCCCGAAAATAGAGCTAGCTCCTTTTCATGAATGCCGTTGTAACCCGAGTTTTTGATACGCAGTATCAAACTCTCGGCCCCATGTGCTTGTAACAGTTCCGTTAAGTAGGAGACTAGATCTGGATTGCTATGCCTCATATGAACTGGAGAAATGTCTATTACTACGCCTCCTCCAAAAGTTGCACCAGATTGAATGTTCCTTGAAAAACCTCTGAATACGACCCGATCGCCAGGAATAAGAGGTAGTGTTTCACTTTCTAAATGAACTCTTGCGAAGTTCATGTCCTCTGGTTTTGATGTGGGTCTTCCAAGAGGGGAGATCCTACCGAGAAGTTCACGGGTGCCGTTCAAGATGGACACCGATGTTCGGTCTTTTAAATCTGGTGCATCAGGGAGCCAGTTTAGAGAGACATCGAAAGAGGCCGTGTTGCAAATTGCCTGGCGTTTAGAGAGGACTTGTCCTCGGCTTATGTTTTCTAAATCAATTCCTTGGATATTTACAGCGCAGCGGATCCCAGGTTTAACTTGAGTTACATCTTTTCCGAAAGATTGCAGCCCTCTTATACGCCCCGTATGTCCGCTTGGATAGAGTTCGATTTCATCTGAGAGGTTTAGGTGTCCACCTACTAAAGTTCCCGTCACTATTGAACCAAATCCTTTAGACGAAAAGACGCGGTCGATGAAAAGACGCGGTGGGCCGGCTTTTTTAGGTGTCGCACGAGCTTTTTCAAGGCAGAGCAAAAGCTCTTTCTGAAGGTCTTGGATGCCTTGTCCTGTTCGAGATGACACACGAACGATAGAAGCATTGGATAAAATTGTAGGCTCTAAAAATTCCGAAATTTCGAGCTCTGCCAATTCAGCTAGGTCCTTCTCTACAAGGTCGCACTTTGTTAGGGCTACCACGGCATGGTGTATGCCAAGAAGTTCGCAAATAGCAATGTGTTCGCGGGTCTGAGGCATTACGCCCTCATCGGCAGCGACTACTAAGAGAACTATATTGATTCCGGAAGCTCCCGAAACCATAGTACGAACTAGTTTTTCATGTCCCGGAACATCTACAACACTTAGCCGTGCTCCTTCAATAACAAGTGGGGCGAAGCCTAGTTCAATGGTAATACCTCTAGCTTGTTCTTCAGGAAGTCGGTCTGTCTCTACTCCTGTAAGGGCTCGAACAAGCGCGGTCTTTCCGTGATCGATGTGCCCCGCGGTTCCCAAGACCAGGTTAATTTCTTTAGTCAATTAATTTTTGGCCTAGGTACGGGACAAGTTTATCTGGCACTTTTATTGTTCCATCGGATTGTTGGTGGTTTTCTAAGATGGCGAGAATCGTCCTAGCATTTGAGATCGCCGTGCCATTTAACATGTGAACAAGTTCTGTTTTTTTGCTCCCATCGCGTCGGAATCGGATCTTTAATCGCCTGGCCTGAAAGTCTGTGCAGTTTGAAGTACTTGTAATCTCACCCCAAGATTCTCTTCCTGGCATCCAGGCTTCGAGATCGAACTTGCGGTAAGCGGGCGCTCCCAAATCTCCTGCAGCGATCTCAATCACTCGATAGGGTATTTCTAGTCCTTGAAATATAGTCTCTTCGATCGAAAGAAGTTTTTCGTGCAGGTCGTTCGAATCTTCGGGCCGTGCGATCACAAACATTTCTACTTTGGTAAACTGATGGACTCTGTATAGTCCCTTGCTCTCTTTACCAGCTGCACCGGCCTCAGTCCTGAAGCAATGGGAAATCCCGGCCATTTTTATTGGTAAATCCTCTTCACTAAGAATAGTATCGACATATAACCCCCCTAAAGTAATTTCGGCGGTGCCTATTAGACAGAGATTTGTATCGGAAACAGAATAAATCTGGGTTTCCTGACCTCTGGGGTTAAATCCGAGCCCCGCCACGATTTCCGATCGGGCGAGGTCTGGTGTTACGTAGGGGGTAAATTCCTGTGCCGTTAATATGTCCAGTGCATAGCGCTGCAGTGCTAATTCAAGCAACGCCGCGGCGTTTTTGTAGTAGTAAAATTTCTGTCCGGCGACTTTAGCCCCGCCCTCAAAGTCGAATAGATCGAGGTCTTCACCGATTCTAATATGATCTTTTGGTTTGAAATCGAAGTTTGGTATATGACCAACCTGGCGAATGCTTTTTCCGTCATCTTCTCCACCGGGCGGGACGCTGGGGTGCAGAAAATTCGGAATTTTGATTAAGTCGGCTTCAAACTTTCTCCGATGGTCTGCCAGTTTTTTTTCCAAACGAGTTACAGTTTCTTTGATCGCACGCCCTTCAGCTAAATGAGCTTCCCTTTCGCTTGCACCCAAGCTTTGCTTGCCAATGTTCTGATGTTCCTTGCGTCGTCGGTTAACTTCGTTTAGTTCTGTTTGCAATGCGCTTACTTGTTTTTGGCTTTTAATGAGTGCGTCTATATCTAATGGGATTCCGCGGAGCTCGCAGCTGCGGATTATGTCGGAACGTTGCGTGGCTAAAGATCTTGGGTCTAACATTTTTCAATTTTGACTAGCGGGCGTAGTCGTAAAAACCTCGCTGGGTTTTTCTCCCTAAATGGCCTGCTTCAACCATACGCCTAAGCATAGGAGGTGGGGCGTAGAGAGGTTCGTTGAATTCTTCGTACATAGAAATTGCCACGGACATAGTGGTATCTAGTCCGATTAGATCTGCTAGCGCCAGGGGTCCCATGGGGTGGTTGCAACCCTTAACCATACCCGCGTCGATATCTTCTGGTGTGGCAAACCCTGCCTCGGCCATGCGGATAGCAGAAAGGATATAAGGGATAAGAAGCGCATTAACAATAAATCCCGCACGGTCTTGAGAGCGAACCACGATTTTCCCGAGCTGATTCGCGGCAAATGTATGTGCTCTTTCGATGGTTTCTTTACTAGTAACGAGTGAAGGAATTAATTCCACTAAATCGAGGACCGGAACTGGATTAAAAAAATGTAAGCCACAGACGTTTTCGGGACGGTTAGTCTCGATAGCAATTTTCATGATTGGAATAGATGAAGTGTTCGAAGCAAGAATTGCCTGTGACTCTACGACGTGGTTATCGAGCTCTCGGAAGCATTCAATTTTAGCGGCTTCGTTTTCGTAGATCGCTTCGATGACCATCTGGCAATCTTTGAAATCGGAGTATTCAGTTGTATAAGAGATCCGTGATAAAATTGTCTCTTTCTGACTTTCATCAATTTTGTTGTTTTTTACTCCGCGATCGAGAGATTTTTGAATCCTGGCTGCAGCAGCTTCAAGTACGGAGCTATCTGTTTCTCGAAGAATGATTTTAATTCCGTTCTTCGCGCAAACCTCGGCAATTCCCGAGCCCATTAAACCGCCGCCTACAACACCAATTTGTTCAAATGACATGATTCTGTCCTTTTGATCTTGTCCCATATCTTATGGGGCCGAGATCATAGCGAGCTTAATCTCTAAGTGAGGTAAAGTAGAGCACCCTTTTGTGGTGTTTTTACAACTTCTCCGATAATTGTTGAGTTCTTGTCTCCTGAGTCCTTTAGTGCCGCTAGGCAGG
>CAYOGP010000008.1:0-19352 GCA_964403555.1 uncultured Spirochaetales bacterium
CTTGGAAGTTATCGAGAAGGAACAAATCGTTGAGAATGCTGCACGTCTAGGGAAAATATTTTCTGACGAATTGGAAACATTTGTTAAAGAGAATCCCGGTCTTGCAAAAGAAACTCGAGGTAGAGGGCTACTGCAGGGACTCGTTCTGAATAATATGGAAAAAGCTTCGAAAATTCCTTTACACGCTGCAAAGAAGGGAGTCCTGGTAAACGTAACTGCCGGAAACGTAATTCGCTTCTTCCCTCCATTGAATATTCGAGACTCGGAACTAATGGAGGCGTGGCACGTCATCCAAGGAATCATACGGGAGACCTAAAAAGGTGGAACTTCCTCTGCTCCCAACGTTATAACTTCGGGACCAGCCGGCGTAATGACAAGAGTATGTTCAAACTGTGCCGACAGAGTCCCATCTCTGGTGACTGCGGTCCAACCGTCGTCGAGGATATCCGTTTTCCAGTGGCCTAAATTAATCATCGGTTCGATGGTAAATGACATTCCTGGGGAGATTGCCTCCCCCTTACCAGGCATTCCGTAATGAAATATTGTAGGCGAAGTATGAAAGATCCTATTTATTCCATGTCCCGTGAACTCACGAACCACTGAGTAACCCAGTTCTTCGGCAAATACCTGAATGGCATTCCCAATGTCACCCGTAAATCCGTCAATATTAATTGCACGGATTCCCCGCCAAAGTGCCCGATAAGTATTTGAAACGAGATTCTTAGCCACAGGCGATACATCCCCAATTTCAAAAGTACGGGAGCTATCGCCATGAAATCCTTTAAGAATTGGGGTTACATCTACGTTTATGATGTCGCCAGACTTGAGTTCCTTGCTAGACGTGGGAATTCCGTGGCAAACGACATCGTTTACCGATGTACAGCAATGCTTTGGAAAACCTCTATATCCGAGAGGTGCCGAAATCGCGCCAGCATCTTCAGTATTTTTTGCAATACGCCGATCGATATCCTCAGTCGTGATCCCAACCGAGATATAATTCTTAACATCATCGAGCAAAGAAGCAGCTAAATGCCCTGCTTCCCTCATAGCCTGTACCTCATCGTCGTTTAAGAGGACAGGGCTACTATCTCGACCTCCACGCCGCGCTCTTTTTTTCTTCCGCTTCAACCTTCCTCCTCCGAGCCGATAGACTGACGAAGCTGGCCAATCAGAAACGGTCTTATGGTATCAGGCGGGATAATATTCCCTAGTGACCCGACCGCCTGTGCCCGTTGGACGGAATGAATTCGATCAAATTCGTCTGCCAATTCGGCCTGTTTTTCCAGTGTCACCTCGTGCCTTACTTTATCTAGAGCCGCGCGACTCTGAGTTTTACCACTCTCTCCTGATTCTCGTTGTATTTTCCGAACTCGCTCGTCCGCAGCCACACGCGCGCGCACTTCTCTCGCAAACACAACCGCCGCTGCTGGACCACCCCCAATCACAGAGGCGTACGCCCCCTCCAGAGCAGATGCTTTTAAACTCGGATTCAACGCTTGAGAAAAAACCACGTAAGCACCGCCGTGATAGCGTGACACAACCATGAATAACAAGGGTCCTCGGAAATTAACAACGGCGCGGGCGATTTCTGCTCCATACTCAAGTTGGAGTTTCCGCATGGATTCGGGAGAACCATCGAAACCAGACAGGTTTGCAAGGACTACCACCGGCCGATTTCCACTTGCGCTATTCAAAGCTCGAGCCTCTTTTTTGGAAGATTGAGGGAAAAGCGTCCCACCACTCCAGGCTGCGGGGCCATCTAGTGGTCGGTAACCCTCTCTTGTCAAATTATGGCTCTCAATACCGATTAACGTTGCCGGTATTCCACCCAAGTGGGCATCCCAAATTATTGATGTTTCTGCTCCAACCCAAGCGTTCCATCGCTCAAGGTGGCCACCATCCTTATCGATTAAAGCCTGCATTACCGAGCGCATGGGAAAGGGTTTCTTTCGTCCCGGATTAGTTTCGTCTTCAAAAATTTCCCCAACGAATTTAAAATCAAAAACAGCAGTTCCTTCTTTGTCACACGGTTCGTGTCTAAGACTACGTGTTATCTGATCTGTGGTTTCACTGGGCCTCGGCGTAAACTCTCCCGGAGCAACGTACGAATAGCGGTAGTACTCGTAAAGAATCCTGTAGGCGTCTGAAAGATCGGAAGCAAAGTATTGCGCTTCCCCATTTGGTCCCATAATTCTCTCGAAGCCACCAATTGCAACCTCGTCCTCAGCAGAAACTGCACCAGAAGCTTCAAGTGCAGCGCGACCTGTCAAAACCATTGATGCACCCGAGGTCATGATCAACACCCCTTTGGTATGCATAAGCATGGTAGAAAGAGCATTCCAATAACTTTGTGCTCCAACATTTACACCCTGAATAATGAGATTTATTCCCCCCCCTTTTTGAGTAAATTCTATAATCTTTTTGACTACGCGTGCCGTTGCATCAAGATTCTCAGTGCCGCTTTCCATTTCAATCTTTGCACCCGCAGACACAGGAATCCATTCAAGCGGAATCTTTCGGTCTTCTGCCAATTTGAGAGCGACTACAATTCTGTCGCACTCTCCAGAAGAAAGTGCTCCCATTCCAATAGTAGGATCGGAAAGTAACAAAACTCTTTGGATACCTTCTGGATGTTTTTCAGTTGGAGTTGTAATAATGCCAAATACAACAGCACTCTCGTTTAAACCATAAGGGCGACCGTCAACACTCCGACAGTCTAGAGGATCTAACTCTTCCCCCTCGTCGCTTAAATCATACTCTTCAAACGCGCCAGTCGGGAAAGGAGTAAGGCTATCAGAGTCTCGCCCCGAACCTGTCAGCATTCTTATTATTTCGTAGGGATAAACAAGCCTTCGACTTCGCGCAGCCAAAACTTTTCGCTCATAAGCACTAACAGACTCAAGGGGACGTCTCCGAGGATCTCTCGTAATTAAATCAATATTGCTCCCTGTAATATCACTAATCACAAATTCAGTCTGCTTCATCGGTACCGAGGATTTTTCGTCTATTAAATTTGCACGAACGATCACCTTCTCTAGGCCTAAGCGGCGGGCTGTTGGCCACAGCCGACGAACCATATTTGATGTGAGATCCGTGTCAAGACGAACTGGGGGGCCACAATAAATACAAATTCTATTCCATTGCAAGCGGCGCTTCGGATCAAGTTCTGCCACTAGACGACGCATCACACGGGTAGCTTCTATAAAAGCCTTCTCAAAAGCAGCGGGGTTAACCTCTTCATGACGATCAGGATGATTTCTTCTAGATCGCACTTCCGCGAGAACTACAATACGTTCATCTCCCTCTGCTTCCAAGGCCCGCGCTTTGAACGCATAGATATCTTCAGGAGCATCCATTCGTTTAAGATCGAATTTCTCAAGCCTTTCAAGGTCAATCCGCGATAGACATTCCGGGTGAAGCCCAAAAGCCCTATCGAGTTTCTTATAAGAAGATTGTGTGGGTAAAAAAGTCTCGCATTGACTAACTTTTTCCATGCACATGACACTTACAGTAAAACGTCGCGCTGGAAAGCCTGATTTGATGCACCGTTGAAGTCGCCTTGCTGCCTCTGTAATAGAGAAACTTTCTTCTGCTGAAACTAGTAACTCGATGGAAAAAACAGCAGGCCACTCATGGTGCTCTCGCCTCCGACCAGCGGCCTCCTTAAGAATCGCTGCGGAATCTGAGATATCATCTGGGAGACATGAACCAGCAATAACAACTCTTTCGTCTTCTAAGGTAGCTTCAACAAGGGAAAGCGACCCCTGAGTCGAGAATTTCCAGTCCACAATTGAAATTGGTGAATAAATTCGTTGCAGGTGAACTTGAATAGCCAGTACGCGTTTGTTTCCATCGACATCACTTATGCCCCGAGCTACGCGGTCAAATATTGGACGTGGAGAATCTGCCATATCACGAATTATATGGTTAGTTGGTTGCTCGACTCCGCTACCGTCAACTGAAAACCACTCGTCTAAGTCCTGACCGGTTCGCTGTAAGCCCGCATCAATTCCGGGGCGTTCATAGATTTCATAGCGTACATCTATCGCCGCATCGGCTACCGCATCCGATATCAGACCTCTCATATCTGCAAGACGAGTAAGAGCGTCTTCCAGCTCCCATGTCCTATCGGCAACAACACCGTGCTGGACCAAAGATTCGACCTGCCGGAGTAAAGCTAGAATTATCCGCTGACGCTGCGGAGGAGCAACTTGTGACGCCAGCAACCGAAGGACTGCCCTTTCAATTTCGTCGAAGTCTTCTTCTAAAGTACTTATTCCATAATGAGCTAATGCCTTGCTCACCAGTTCGAGAAATTCAGAAGCAATGCCGGCGCCCCCTGCACGTAAACGGCGAACGAACATCCTCATTCTGGCAGAATTCGAAGGCCCGAGTTCACCCGATACCGATGCGCGAGGAGATCTAATAAAAAGCTGTTCAATATCTGCTGCAACACGCAGTTCTATCGCTGCCGGTGCAAGCTCTGAGATAAATTGACTAGACAGTGAAACGTCGAGAGGAGACTCGAGAAACTCAATAAGTGACTCCGCCCGCAGAGGATGTACATCGAAGCCTAAAATAAGTCTGCGAATTTCCTCACGGACAGCTGATACAGCCAAACGGCGATCTTCCGGAGCACTTGCATCCGCCTTAGAAAGGTCCGGCAACCCAAATGCTCCACCCTCCTTATCCGAATGAAACAGTGGAGCTAGTGGGTCCTCATAAGCTGGGAGTACCAATCTCTCCGACAGTTCACTTTGGTCTTCATCACCAGCCGGATCGATGACAAGTAATACGTCACCTGCCTTCACTTGCTGGCCAGCGCGTACTTCAAGTTCAGTCACTACGCCTGCTACTGGAGCATCAAAGCCAATTTCCATCTTCATAGCTTCAAGAATGCCGAGCGGATGCCCCGCCTCGACCCGATCACCAACCGCAACATTGACTGCGATAACCATCGCAGGAGTGGCAGCTCTTACTTGACCTAGCGTCTGCCAGCCAAACTGGTGAGGCTGTCCCTCTACCTCAACTCGAATTCCAGCATCTGTAGAATCATAAAGAATCGGCAATTCCTCCCCATTTAATATCAGTTGTGCACGGTGTCCGCCCTGCTCCGTAAGACTCACTGCTACGACTTGATCATCCAGATAAACTCTATATCGCCACGAGCCAATCGCGAAGACATCTAAGCGATATTGTTCGCCTTTGTACGAAAGATCAATCTCCTGGCCCTCAGACTTCGGTACGTTCGCTGGGTTTATGTTCGATGGATCAGCGTAGAAATTCAGGCGCGCAAGTTTTCGATCTCTTTGATAAGCAAGTACCGCAGCCGCTATTAACGCCGGCGAAGAATGAAGACCCTGGCCGGTTCCTTCTTCACTGCGACGGTCAAGCCATCCAACATCCACTCCGCCCTGAATGTAGTCTGCATCAGACAATACACCGAGCAGATATCCTTTATTAGTCGCACCACCCTCAATCACGAGATCAAAATCAGACAGCGCACTTAAAAGACGTGCGCGCGCGTCCTCACGATCGATTCCGGTAGTGATTACCTTTGCGATCAGTGAATCAAATGCTTCTGGAACTGAAGCCCCCGGAGAGACGCCTGTGTCAATACGAATTCGAGGACCTAAAGCAGGGTCGAAGCGTGCGATTTTACCGGGCGCGGGTAAAAATCCAGAATCCGGGTCTTCTGCACAAACTCGTGCTTCGAATGCGTGTCCAACCGAATTTATATTTAATCCCGAAAGATTTTCGTTTCTCGCAACACAAATTTGTAATTCGACCAGATCGAGTCCCGTCACGGCCTCCGTTATTCCGTGTTCAACTTGAAGCCTCGGATTCATTTCGAGAAAATAGTATTCTTCAGGTCCTACCAGGAATTCTACAGTTCCAGCACTTTCGTATCCTACTTCGGCAGCAATCCGGATTGCATCGTGCTGGAGAGTTTCCATGAGGTCTTGCGAAAGATTCGGCGGCGGACTCTCTTCAAGAACTTTTTGAAAGCGACGCTGGACAGAACAGTCACGACACCCTAAGGAAAACGTGTTTCCAAACTTGTCTGCCAGAACTTGTACTTCAATATGCCTTCCACCTTGAACCGCAGATTCAAGAAAAAGTCGGCCATCTCCAAATGCGCTTTCGGCTTCGGATTTAGCCGAATTAAAAGCATCTTCGAGAGCCTCTTCATTCGAAACGAAGCGTATTCCACGACCACCGCCTCCCGCTGAGGCTTTAACGACGAGAGGAAACCCTATTTCACGCGCGCTATCTCGAGCCTCAACGATATTGTCCATAGCGCGACGACTCCAGGGCGTTACTGGGACAGACAAAGATTCCGCGAGTAGCTTCGATGAAATCTTGTCTCCGAGCCTGCGCATTGCAGAAGCCGGGGGTCCCAAGAAAGTTATGCCCGCGGTTTCCAACTCATCGACAAAGCCGGGTGATTCAGCCACGAATCCCCAACCAGGCCATACAGCATCAACACCTGCACTTTTCATAACGGAAACCAACCCTTTATAGTCAAGGTAAGCGGCGACTGGCCCATTACTCTCGTCCAAAGCGATCGCTCTGTGCGCATGCCTTACAAAAGGGGCTTCCTTATCGGCGTTTGTATAAAGAGCGAGAGTTTCCAGACTACTCCCCTCCCTTGTCCGAAGATTTTTGGCTGTTCTAATGCAACGCATCGCAGCTTCACCACGATTCGCAATTGCGAGAAGATTGAAGTGACTCATCTTTATCTTTCCATCTGCCAAGGCCCCGAAGGTAAACCACAAGCGAAAGCGACAAACCTTCCATGATGGGAAAGAGACACCGGACAATTTACGGCTACTCCGTTCACATGGATAGAAGGTATTTTTTCACTAAGTGGAATTCTACATACTTTTTGATCAATCGCGGAAGAGATGGAGAATTCTTGGCAAGCAAGCGATCTAACCTCGATACTTACATCTTGCCGACCGGAGTGGACAGCAACTACTGACCTAACATCGGCTAGATCTACGTCTAAGACGACTGTCGCATTTACATAATTATCATCGTAGTCAATTGACGCAGAAAAAATCTTATCAAAAGCAAATACCTCTGCGCTATCACCTTCGAGCTTTTGAACTAATATTTTTCGAGGTGAAAACACGATGTCTTTGCAATGTCGTTTAGCAGCTTTAAGAGTAGCTTCCTTGAGAGCCCAATGAATCCAACGTTTGGTGTGTCGGTCTTCTCTATCGAGAAACCGATTTCTCTCGACGGGCGAAAAAACCCGTTCGTCAAATCTAGGATGAATAGATTCTTCTTGAATCTCCCTATCTAATAGGTCCACCACATCATTTCCGAGATAGAAGTTCCGGGAGCTCTCAGTTACAACCTGTTCCGACTTACGCATGATTGTCGAAATACCTGCTCTCCATTTCTGACAAATGCATCATAACTTGTTCGGCGATATCGACGGAAGCTCTAAGTCCACCCTTATCCGACTTCGGCTCAAAGCTTCGAACCGCTACAAAAAAACTTTCTCCCCGCTTCGGAAGATCCGACCAAGAATTTTGAGACCTTCCTCTGAGGTAGACGCAAAGTACCCGACATCCAGGTAAAGCCCTGACTATTCTGCCAACTCCATAAGCAGCACTCTGAACATCGACCCTTCCAGTTCTACTTCGGCCACCTTCTGGAAATACTAAACCTGCCTCTCCCCGGTCCATCAACCAAGTTAACTTAGACAAAACCTGCGCTATGCCTTTCCTGCTCCCTCCGCGATCAATTGGTATACACTTAAGCAAATAAACTGCTATCCGAGCCCACCAAGAATAAGCAAAATGCTCCCGCGCAGGTAAATTCCAGGCAACAGCACCGAAATCGCGCAAATAGAAGGTCATACCTCCTAGTGCCCATCCTACTAGTGCGGAGTCAAGCTTAGTTAGGTGGTTGGCACAAATAAGAACAGGCACGGATGCCTTCCTTAAACGAGAAAACTCCGCTCGAGAGCTTTTTACTCCCTCGATCTTCCACCTGAAAATGTAGGTCATTACCAGCACACATAAGGGAATCCACAAAGGACTGAATAACCGAGACAGGGTCCTTTGGAGCCATAGCGCGATACGAACCGACATTGATGGCGACTCTGTGACCAAGCGAAAATTATCCCTTAGTCCTTGCAATCAACGAGACACAATCCCCGACGGTATTCACTGAATCGACGTCCTCATCCGCAATTTCGATATCGAACTCATCTTCAAAGGCGAGTACCACATCCACTAGACGAGCCGAGTTAACTTTCAGATCCTCAAGAATATTAGTTTCGCCGGAAATGCTTGCTAACGCCTTTTCGTCCTTAACATAAGGAGTCAAAATCTTTACCACTTGTTCGAAAATCTGTTCTTCTGACATCATCAACCTCCAACTGTTTACTCACTATGGGCGAGTCCTATTTAGCATTCTATCTTTCTGACCTAAAGACTCGTTTCTACAAAACACAAAAAGGCCTGGTGACAGGCTCTTTACGCTTGCCACCTCCGGAACGACACACAGGCATTCACGTCACCGAATCCAAAGCTCGCCTTCATAACAATATCATTTCCTGCGTTCTCTTTAGTTTTCCGTGGTATTGAGCCCTCAAACGCAACAAGATCGGGGTGCACATCTTCACAGTTGACCGATGGATGAACAAAGTCACCGTGAAGCATTAAAATCGAGGCAATCGATTCGATCGCTCCCGCTGCCCCGAGGGTATGGCCGATAAGAGATTTAGTAGAAAGAATCGTTGGAAAATCTTCCGTGGGTCTTCCTAATGCCCGAGACCACGCCAATACTTCCTTAGGATCAGCTCCGGTCGCGGTCAAATGCCCACTGATGAGATCCACCTGATCGGCGGTAATTTTCGATTCTGACAACGCTTCTTTTATACAGCGCTCCACGCCTTGTGGATTGGGGGCTGTCATGCTTCCACCTAAACGATGGCCTCCGCAGTTAATCGAGCCTCCTAGAACCTCAGCATAGATCCGCGCTCCCCTCTTTGAAGCACTTTCGAGACTCTCCAACATGAGTGCCCCAGCACCGGCTCCTGGAACGAAACCTCCTGCAGAGGCCGAAAGAGGCCGAGAGGCCTTACTCGGACTGTCGTTCCACTTGCGGGCCAGCACTCGCATAGCATCAAATCCAGCCCAAATATATCGAGTGGCTGCTTCCGTACCGCCACATATCATTCGGCTAGACCGTCCTGCCCGAATCCTATATAGCCCCTCAATCACAGCCTCAGTACCGGTGCTACGGGCGCTTGAGTTCGTAGTAACCTGATTACCAAGAGCCAAAATTCCAGCGAGGCAGGCGGACACACCGCTAGCCATTACCTGTTCGACTGCCGTGCTACCCAAGCGTCTTATTTTTCTCTCATTTACTAGTGGAGCAACCCTCTCGGCAATCGTTTCCATTCCGCCAATGCCCGTACCAAAAACGGCACCTGTCTCCCAGTCAATTGCCTCATCGTCAGTTTCTGACGGAACTTCGAAGCCAGCATCGCGCCAACACTCCACGGCAGCCAAGGCAGCATAACGCTGAGCACAATTCATCGACATCAAAAGCTCTTCGCTGAAATTCTCAACACATAATTCTTCTACGCCTTGAGGAACCGCCGCAACCTGGCACGAAAATTTAAACTCGTCCATCTCCGGAATATGACGTACGCCCGTGCGCCCGTTTCGCAGAGCAGACTCGAATTCCTGGACATTGTGACCGTTTGGTGCCAGCACTCCAAGTCCGGTCACAACCACACGCTTTTCTTGACTAGTCACAATTGCACCCCGATTCCCGAAAGGTTTCCAGAGCAAACCACCGTTCCGTTATCGAGTCGCATCTCGCAGGCGGCGCGAAGTTTTTTTCTGCGATAAAAAGTTTTTTTACCAGAAATTGTAACCCGGTCACCGGGTCTCACTACACCGCCAAACTCAACTTCCACATCTGTAAAAAGTGTAGTCAAGCTAGAAAGTCCTTCACTGCCAACTTCCTTAGACAAGGAATAAAGTGCTAAAGGAATGACGGCGGCCTGGGCCATCGATTCGACTAGGAGTACGCCAGGCGTCACGGGATTGCCTGGAAAGTGGCCCTTGTAGAACTCGTGGTCTTCGCTCCAGCGATAAATGGAAATTACATGCTCCTCATCAAGCTCCAAGATTTCATCGACAAAGCGAAAAGGTGGTCGCTGAGGGATTAGAGTGAGAGCCTCGTTATTCGAAATCTCTTTACCCACCGTACATTCCACCATTTACATGAATAACGGTCCCGTGAACGTAATTTGCATTAGTGGCAAGCCAAACCACCGCCTCAGCTACCTCTTCTGCCGTTCCCATTCTTTCTAAAGGAATTTGAGAGAGAATGGACTCGCGAATTTCCTCTGGTAATTGATCCGTCATATCTGTCTTAATAAAACCTGGTGCAACTGAATTAACCAGTATCGATCTGCCTGATAGTTCCTTAGCCAAGGATTTCGAAAATGCATCAAGACCGGCTTTCGCCATCGTATAGGGGGACTGGCCTCTATTACCTGTATGACCTACAACGCTCGTGATGTTGATAATCCGACTGTTTTTCTGTCTCAGCATAAATCTTCTTAGTATAAGTTTTGTGAGATACCAAGTTCCTCGAGTTAGAGAAGCAACAGCGTCATAATCTTCCAGCTTCATAGAGGGGGTCGGACCATTCCTATTATCCCCAGCGTTGTTAACCAGGACATCGACCCGACCTTCCTCGTCCTTCAAAAATTTAATCATAGTGTCGATAGAATCAGGATCTTTCAAGTCTGCCTGGATTGCAAACGCATTGGATAGCTCACCAATGAGAGCATCCGCCCCTAGCTTACTGTTGCGATAATGAATACCCACACGAAAACCTGCAGCAGATAGTGAACGGCAACATGCCGAGCCGATTCCAGTTCCGCCTCCAGTAACTAAAGCAATGGGAGGGGTCTCGCTCAAGACTTTGTCTTCCCAAAACGCAGCATATAACCAGCCCAAGTGAGGCCACCCCCAACACCCACCATCGCCACGTCATCCTGAGCTCCCATCTCGTCCCACTTTTGAGAAACCACCGAGGCACAACCTGGCGCACAAGTGTTGCCATATTGGTCGACATTATAATGGTGGCGCTCTTCGGGTATCCCACATCGCTGCGCAATTGTAGTTAACGCACCAAGGTTCACCTGATGGCCCACAAAATGAAGCCGTCGGTCTTCTCGAGCATGGGCATCTGTCACTCTTCGGAATTCCCGTTGGCTCTTCTTTATTGCAAACATCTGGACATTCCGACCATCTTGAGAAAAGTGACCAGTCCTTGGAACCCAAACGCTTTCGCAACCGGCGGGACTGGACGAAATGTCTGTACCTAAAATCTCCGCACATCCCGACTCGCGAGTAGACACAACTGCCGCAGCAGCTCCATCACCAAACAAAACACAACTAGTCCTATCGGAATAGTCTAAACATTGAGTAATGGCATCTTGCACGCTAATCAAAATAAACGGAGGTAATGCTTCTGGCTTCATTAAATTCAGAAGATGCATGTGAACCAAAAAAGTTGTGCACGCCGAGTTAACATCGAAACAAGGAACTTCTAATCCGAGACCCTTCGCTACGAGAGCCGCATCTGCAGGCGTCACACTATTCGGTGCCGAGCTGCCACCAATAACCATTCCAATATCCGAAAGAGAAATGCCGGCCCTCTTAATTGCTAACTCGGATGCCTTGACGCCAAGGTCAGACGTAGTGTATTCGGCGGCCTCAGTCGCCGCACGAACGTCCGAATTCTTTGTTGCCTTTATATACTCTAAGGGAAGCACCGTCCGACGAGACGCAATACCTACCCTTTCCTGTATCCACTCATCATCAGTGCCAATATCTAGCTCTTTTAAAAACTTGTTTGTAACGGCATTTTCCGGATGAAAATGACCAAAAGAATGAACGTGTAATGTCATACATATGACCCCGATATATGTTCTCCACCATCTACTCTAATAACCTCACCATTTATCCAACCAGCTTCTTGAAGCGAGAGTAAGTAAATTACGTTTGCCACATCTTGAGGGGTAGTAAGACGTCCAAATGGATTTCGTCTTCGTGCCCCCGCTTTAATCTGAGTACTTCCTGGAATAGCTGCCAGTGCAGGGGTTTCAGTCACACCCGCCTGAATCACGTTGCACCTAAGCCCATAGGGAGCGCATTCCATCGCGATCGCACGGGCTACTGATTCCAAAGATACTTTAGCAGCGGCCACGGCTGCGTACCCTTTCCAGGCCACCGTGTTGCCTTCACTTGTGAGGCCAAAAACTCGAGCGTCATTTGCAAACAGATTTCGAGTAAGCAGGTCTTGCGTCCAGTCGAGGATGCTTGTTCCCATACAATAGATGGTCCTAGCCATGTCATCCGCATCCAAGACCCCACCATACTCTGGTTTGCTTGCTAGGCCTTCGAGCTCGTCTATACCAGACTCAAAAAGACGATCAACGGCATCCTTTAACTGGTTTACCTCGATACCGAGCTCTTTCGCCAGGGCCTCGCCGCCGTCCGCGAGTTGACCACTCCGAGGCCGTTCTACCGCCAAGAGTTTGAGATTTCCGAAAGCAATCGAATGAAGCAATACTCTTACCCGTCCGCCGCCAAGAACAGTCTCTAATTCGTCCATTAGTTCAAGTCGACGCTCGGGGGCAAGGGCATCCGCATTCTTTGTAACTAAGGTGTTGCCATGTGCGCGAATTGCCTCGAACTCCGGCTCTACTCGGCGCAGCTGTGCCCTTCTATCTCTATGTACAAGAAAAAGATTCATACCGTGCGCTGCAAGCTTTTGCGCAGTGGCTAAACCAAAACCGCTCGAGCCACCCAGGATCACAGCCCACTCGTCTTCTCCGAATGCGACCGAACCGATCGCTTCGTTCATCTTAACCTCCACAAGGGCCTGCGGCCCACTTCACGACGGCGTTAAGGCGCCTTCGGTAATCAAAACCAAGCAACGATATCTACTCTCCACAAAAACTATTGTTTCCGATCTCCGTCTAAACCTATTTGCGATCTCTCGGCAATTGGCCCTGAGTTACCCTTCAATTCTTACAGACTTTTAGTTTTACCTTCACCAATTGCTGCAACTATGTTGCGAGATCTCACCCTCATAGGGTACCCCGGGGTACCCGTGGATACTTAATTAAATGGGTGTTTTTACCCTCGTATTCACCGAAAAATGCTCATGGAAAGGATGACTCCAAGTGTTGTTTTCGCAAGGTAGTGAGCTCTAGCCCAAAGAAGAAAATCAGCCCATCCATTGACCGTCATTCGGATCAAAAGCCTGGCCCGTGAATGATGCCCCCCAAGGCGAGCAAATAAAAGTAACCAGCTCCGCTATCTCTTGAGGACTCGTTAATCTCCCTAAAGGAACTTCCCCTATAAGACGCTTTTTTTGGTCTTCGTAGGTCATATTTTCCATCTCGCCTAACTCAGACATCCGATCCTTCGCCATTTCTGTGTCAACCCAACCAGGGCAGATAGCGTTAACTCTAACCTGGTCAGTAGCGAGTTCCGTAGCCAGCGACCTAGTCAAACCTAGTTGACCAGCTTTGGACGCGCTGTAGCCTGCAATTCCCGCTACCCCAAAGCGCGCCACGCAAGATGACATGACAATTATGTGGCGCGGATCTGGCCCACTTTCCATCTGTGATTGAAAAGCTCGTATGGAGTAGTAAGCGCCGTTGATATTAGTCCTCACAATATCGTCGAATCGGTCTTCTCCGGCCCACACGTCAGGACCTCCAATTCCAGCATTTGCGACAAGTATATGAAGCGGTCCCAGAATAGTTGCGATCTCACGAAAAACTGCAACCTGAGCGTTACGATCACGAACGTCGACCGAGCGGAAGATCACGTCTCCCTCGATCTTCTCTGCTACTTCCCGAAGAGGTTCAATCCTCCTACCTAATAATGCAATCTTCGCTCCTCTATTGGCTAACGAGAGGGCCACCGCCCGACCGATACCAGTACCTCCACCCGTGACGACAGCGACCTTAGAATGCAAAAACTTGTCTTCGTTGCTAAAAGTCATCGAGAATCCCGACCTCGTCAATCAAGCTCAGAAGATCCTCCCGACGGGTGACACTCCACTCCACACCTTCGGGAAGGGCCTCACTCAGCTGCCCAAAATACCGCTTCTCTACACGCCCCTCTACAACCACCACCAGCCCTCTATCGCCTTCGCTTCGAATCAAACGGCCAGTCATCTGCTTAAGATTAAGCAACATCCTTCCCAAAGTAACTCTCTGAAAAGAGGATACTCCTTGGATTTCGAGCCGCTTCTCTCTTCTCTTCCTCAACTCACTCGGGACCTCAAAAGGGAGCTTCTCGATTACTACCGCCTGGAGCGCAGTTCCCGAAATATCGAGCCCCTGCCAGAATTTCCTTGCACCCAATAAGACAGCTGCGCCGTTTTGAAAACGAGTTACTAACGCACTTGGATCGTCCGATCCTCGGCGCGGCATCAAGACGTCAATACCCACTTCTCTTAAACGCGGAGTCAATTCCTCTGCTACCTGGTTCATTCTATGAAGACTTGTAAAGAGTCCAAGCGTCCGCCCACCAAGTCTCAAAGCCACATCTTCGAGGACTCGAGCTGTTTGTTCGACAAGAGAATTTGGATCCTGAAGGGCTGCGGCTCTCATTTGCTTTCGGTAGTCAAATGGGCTGGGTACTGAAAAGCGTTGCAGACGATCGCCAGCTCTTGGTTCAAGCTGAAGATCTCCTAACGAGGCCATCGCGTCTCCCCCAATAAACAAACTCGCCGAAACACCAGTGAAAGAGTGAACACGATCTAGAAATCTTTCGTGAAAAAGATCGGCTGGCGAGATTTGTCGCACAATCAGACGCCAACGGTCATGAGGTGATCCCAATCTTTCAAATCTTGCCACGGTATCATCTTCTGAAGAGTCAAATGCAGAATCAAGGGCATCCGCTTGCAACCTAAGTTCATCAAAAATTTTTACCAATCCAAGTTCTTCCTCTGGAAGGATTAGCGCCTCTACCTCGCTTACAAACGTGCGTAATCTTTTTGAAAATGATTCAACTAGCCCCCGAGCCACTTCTTCTTTGATGATAAATCCGGGAGTGCATTCAAGTTCGCCGAACTCACTGGCATTTGACTCTAAACTTCTACCCAATGAAATTAACTCTAAATGAAGCTCTTTACGAAACCGCTTTGTATCCCGATCAAGCTTTCGACGTACGCGTGCCGGGAGCAAACCAGCGGAAACTGATCTCGATCCTCGTCCTCCAACGCGAGAAGAACGACCAAATAAATCCTCTAGACAATCCTCAATAAATTCCGGACTCACAGTCAAGGCGAAGGCCTCATCAGCTACGTCTGCTAGTTCGTGAACTTCATCAGCAACGACATGTTCAAACGCCGGATAGTCCGGTGGCCACCTAAGTAATAAGTCATGATTAGCTACGAGAAGATGCGCTTTGGCAAGAGCACGTCTTTTCCTACCAAATGCACAGTCGGCTTGAGAAGCGCATTGTTCTCGAGAACAGTGCTCTGCTCGAGTCGAAACCGATCGACGTACTGCGTCCCGCATAGCCGGATAACGCCGTAATAACGCGCTAGGTATGCTGCTTAATTCCCCATCGGTACGGATTCGAGCAGAAGCCTCTAAGATCGCGAAAGCTTGTCGATCATCCGCGAATAGACTTGGGGATGTGCCCTCTTGTAAGACCCAGTTTAATCGTCGTTGACATGCATAATTACCGCGCCCTTTAATAGAAAGAGCACGTAGGTTGGGATAACCTAAAAAGCGAGCGGTTGCGGCAATATCCTTATCAAGCAGCTGGTCTTGGAGCAATTTTGTTCTGGTAGAAATGATAAGTGGACGATGTTCTCCTCCCTTCTCCCTCATTACAGCGAAGGGTATCAATGCAGATAAATATGCAAGCGATTTCCCTATACCGGTACCTCCCTCTAACAAACAAATTTCTTCCGACTCAAGATTAGAAACCACGCGGCGAACCAGCTCTATTTGCTCCGATCGAACGTGATAACCTGGAAAATGGCGCTTGCCTCGGTCTTCATCGGCAAGAGCTCCAACAATGCATTCCTTACTGAAGACAACTGGCTCTTCTAGCGTTGTTCCAATCTCAATGTAGGGCCCTCGAACGTCCCCCTTACGAATAACGCGTTGAGGTTCCTCGAGAAGAGGCAACCAGGGTGACCCCGGAAAGAATCGACTCAGGCTTTCTCGCGCTTGAATGAAACGCTCTTCTCCTTTACGGGCACCAACCCCAGTCTTGGAAATTACTCGTGCCGTATCCAACGCGTCGGAGAGGGCGCGATGCTCCTCCTCTCGCCCCAACAGTAGGCGGGTGAAAGATTCTAGACGAAGATCTGGTGCGTCAGGGTGAGTAACGGCTAATAAATCTAAAGTATCCAAAAACTTTGAAGAAGAAAATTTCTCGTCGAGAAATTGGGCAAGGAAAGACCTTTCGAATTCCGCATTATGTGCGATCAGGACACGGTCGAGTAATAGCGATCGAAAATATTCGGACACATTCTCTAACACAGGAGATTCTGCGAGATCTGCGTCTTTGAGGCCAGTCAAACGAGCGACTGCACGGGGGAGTGATTTACTTGGTTTTAAGAGACATCCTGCCGTCAAGGCCCGCTCTGAGCCTGGATCTATTGCGACCACCCCGAACTCTAATATCTCTGAGGTGGAATCGTCAGCGAGACCGGTAGTTTCGAGATCTACTATTGCAAGCGGGCCGTGCGAAAGAGTGAGTTTCCCAAGAACCTTGCTGTCCAATCCCAGTTCTGCAAATGAACGTGTTTCAAGAACATCGAGGTTTATGCCTTCAGCCAGCGGCTCCACTTAATACGTTCTCCAAAGCACGCAGCAGCACAGATCTTTAGAATCAGACGTAGATTCCGCCCTTATAATCACGGTCCTGACGAATGACGACGTTAACAAGTGCAGGCTTTCCCGAAGCTGCAGCCCGTTCGAGTGCCGGTCTCAACTCTTCTGGTTCTTCGACCAACTCTCCGTGGCCACCCAGAGCCTCAACAACTTTGTCGTACCTAGTAAGAGCAAGCTCAGTTGCAGCCAGCCTATCCCAACCATAAGTTGCTCCCTGGGGACGCATCATCTGCCCCCAAGCGGCATCATTTCCTAAGACTCCGATCACAGGTAAGCCAAACCTCACGGCGGTATCAAACTCGAAACCATTTAAGCCAAATGAGCCATCACCGTATACAATTACAACTCTCTTGTCTGGATTTGCAAGCTGAGCCGCTAAAGCAAAAGGCATACCCACTCCCAGCGTCCCCAAAGGTCCCGGGTCCATCCAAGCTCCTTCACTTTTCACAGGAAGAATCTTGGCGGCCGTTGCAACAATATCTCCTCCGTCGCCAATCACAATTGGGTCATTGAAAGTCTCAAGCCAATCACGAACCTCACGACACATTCTTTGAGGATCAATTGGAACCTCGTTGCTGTTAAGAGCGGCTTCGACTTTCTTCTCCGCATCGTCTTCAAGTTCTCTCAATTGATCTCGCCAGGAGGTCCAATCGAGTTGAGCTCCTTGATTTTTCGTTTCCTCTAAAAGCATCTCGAAACTTGCCGAAAGGTTGCCAACAATTCCAACATCCGAGGGTCGGTTCTGACCGATCAAGGTCGCATCCATATCGAGCTGTATTATCTTTGCATCTTTAGGAATTGTTCGGCCAAAGCGCATCCGAAAGTCGAGCAACGTGCCGGCAAGAACAACACAGTCGGACTTTTGCAGTGCGTCTCTCCTCGAACGATTCAACCATTCTGGGCTATCGGGAGGAACCGTGCCTCTTCCCATACCATTGGTGTAAGTCGGTATGTGAGTTTCCTTCAAGAAATCATTAAGGTTTCCCGACGCACGTGACCATTTCACACTTGTACCCGCCATTAGGACTGGACGCTGAGATTGGCTTAATAACTCAATCGCCTTTCTTACTTCCACACGGTCTGGCGAAAGTCGAGGCGGTTCTGTTCGAATAGGGGGAACCGGTGCCTGATCCCACTCAACTTCGTTCATAAAAACGTCCATCGGAATTTCGAGGTACACAGGGCCCGGGATACCAGAGACTGCGTGCCGGACCGCCAGCTCTATGTACTCAGGGATGCGGTGTGTTTGATAAATAGAATCAGCAAATTTAGTGATCGGTCTCATCACCCCCACGTGATCCATTTCTTGCAAAGAACCTCTCCGAAGGTTTTCAAACGGACCCTGACCACCAAAGACCAAAATAGGGCTGTTAGCGCGCCATGCGTTCGCGACGCCTGTAACCCCATCTGTAACACCTGGACCCGCTGTAATAGCTGCGACCCCAATCTTACCCGGATTACAACGTGCCCAAGAATCAGCCGCATGAACCGCAGCTTGCTCGTGACGCACATCGATCACGCGGATTCCTTCGTCAAGGCAGCCGTCGTATATAGGCATTATATGTCCACCGGACAATGTAAAGATGACTTCTACGCCCGCCTCTTTTAGGGCTCGGGCCGCAAGTTTACCGCCATGTACGGGCATAATTTCCCTCGGTGTAGCTAGTGTTTTAAAAAATGTTCTACACCCAGAGTATCAGCCCTGATGATGGAGCGGCAAACTTTGAACCCACTAAAATGCTTGTAAACCACTTTTAAATGAAGAAATGGCTTTGGGTGCCCCTATTTTCAACCAAGAGTGACCAGCGGTAAAGTCACTGTGTTGCCTGGAACTCCACCCGCCGGTTCCATCTCCAAGCAGACTCACCACTTCCAGTTTCGGAGGGATCGTTCTCTCCAAAACTAACCGTACTAAGCTTCTCTGGCGGGATCCCTAGGTTCAAAAGGTATTGCCTGACGGAGTCGGCACGTCGCTCCCCAAGGGCAAGATTATATTCTTCGCTGCCACGCTCATCGGTGTGGCCCTGAATCGTTATGAGTTTCCAGTTGTTAGAGGATATAAGTGCTGCACTGGCTTCCAAGGTAGACTTTTGGTCAGCTCGAATAACCGACTGGTCGTAGTCAAAATAAATAGCCTGAAGGCCCACTGTTGAGCCATCAACTTCAACACCTGATGGGGACTGAGACCCGCCGCTGACCCGGTCGTTAAAACCACCGCTCCGGGTCTGCGTTGAGGCTGCCCCACGGGTATCCTGGCCGGTCCCGGAGGAAGTGCAACCCCAAGCCAAAAGGCTTATTACTGCAAGGCCTACTACGAACAAACGATTTAAGGTCATTATTTCAATCTCCAGGGTGCAAATGCGTTGCGGAAAAACATCACCCGCCGACTTTTGCGGGTTCCGCGCGTTACGCGATCAGTTAGACT
>CAYOGP010000009.1:0-7849 GCA_964403555.1 uncultured Spirochaetales bacterium
GTCAAAACAAGTAGCAACTATCGCGAAGCTGAAATAAGCGGCAAAAAGCTACTTTATTCGAAGGGCTGCTTCTCTCGCCTGCCTTACTTTTTCGTTACTTTGATTAAACAAAAGATCCCTACGTTTTTTCTCTTCTTCGGGAGACCTCTTGACTTCATTTAACTCCTTACCGACGTTTGCCCCGATTTCTACTGCCGGTCGGCTTCTCACCTCGTTAACCCAGCGTTTAACATTGGGAAATGTTGCCCAAATGTTTTCATCGATAATTCGAGCGAGGAGTCTAGCCCAGGGCCAAGCACCAATATCTGCAATCGTATAGTCGGGACCTGCTAAAAATTGATGAACCGATAATTGGGCATCCATAACGCCACACAATCGATCCACCTCTCCAACAAAACGATTTGTTCCATAAACTAACTGGTCCTGATCATCTGTAATATTTTTTGCGTAGTTCTTAAAGTGATTTGCATTCCCCATCATTGGACCCAGATTTGCCATATGCCAATGTAACCATTGCAGGCAGTCGTACCTTCTCTTGACATCTTTAGGGATAAATTTCCCGGTTTTTTCGGCGAGGTACTCCAGGATTGCACCAGATTCAAAAACACTCAGAGAGTCTCCCCCACCAAGCGGTTCGTGGTCAATGATGGCAGGCATACGATTGTTCGGACTTATACGCAAAAATTCAGGTTTGAATTGATCACCACCACCGATATCAACAGGAACGACTTTGTAGTCAACACCGCATTCTTCAAGCATGATCGTAACTTTCCAACCATTGGGGGTGGGCCAGTAATAGACGTCTATCATCAATCTTCACCTTTCTGAAACCCGCTCCGATAGGTCTTACAACGAGCGAGCTCTGAACTTATCTTTTATTTAAATCCCTCACGCTTTGTTGCGTCTGCCCTAGTCCTTCTATTCCGTACTCCACAATGTCCTCATCCTTGAGAAAAGTTGGAGGGTTCATCCCCAACCCAACCCCAGCGGGTGTCCCGGTAGAAATCACATCTCCAGGCAAAAGCGTCATAAAATGACTAATGTAGCTGATTAACTTTGGCACCTTAAAGATAAGGTCAGCTGTAGTTCCATCTTGCCTCATCTCGCCATTTACTTTTAGCCAAATGCTTAGGTTATCAACGTCATTAATCTCGTCCGTAGTGGCCATGAAGGGTCCAAGTGGCGCAAAGGAATCAGAGCTTTTGCCTTTGACCCACTGACCATCTCGTTCAAGTTGGAATTCTCTCTCAGAGTAATCGTTTGCAAGACAGTAGCCCGCCACATAATCCAGAGACTTATGTTCTTCGACATAAGAAGCTTTCTTGCCAATGACAACAGCTAGTTCAACTTCCCAGTCGGCCTTCTTTGATCCTCTCGGAATAAGGACTTCGTCCCCTGGTCCACTAAGTGCGCTGGTCGACTTAAAGAATATTATCGGCTCCTTAGGCAATGTGGCCCCAGCTTCCTTGGCATGATCTTGGTAGTTCAGCCCGATGCAAATGATCTTGCTAGGTCGAGCAACGCAAGAAGCCAACCTAGGAGACCCTTTGAGGATTTCTGGAGGGGAACTTAAATTACCTCTCCAATTCGCTAAGGAAACCAGCCCTCCCGACGCAAAGAAATCCTCATCAAAGTCTCGTGTTTGAGCGGAAACATCAATTATTCCGCCTTCTTCGAGAAGACCCGGCTTCTCTTTTCCTATCTCACCAAAACGCACCAGTTTCATAAGACCCCTTCACATTAACGTTAGACTCAGTACCTGAAACTTAGTAAATTAATGAGAAAGATATCAAGGAGGAAATCCCAATGTTCGATCTTCTCATCAAAGGAGGAAGTATAGTAGACGGAACAGGTTCTGAGACCTTCACCGCTGATATCGGAGTTGAAAACGGACATATCGTTTCAATCGGCAAAGACATCGGCTCGGCCAAGGAAGTTGTTGACGCCAATGGGCTTTTGGTAACTCCAGGGTGGATTGATATTCACACCCACTACGATGGACAGGTCACTTGGGACCCTGACTTAGCTCCGACTGTATGGCACGGAGTATCTACTTTAATCATGGGGAATTGCGGTGTCGGCTTTGCTCCCGCTACACCTGAGCGTCACGAATTCTTAATACGCCTTATGGAAGGTGTAGAAGATATCCCTGCAGAGGCTCTTTCTGCAGGCTTACCTTGGGGCTGGGAAACCTTTGGAGAATATCTCGACGTAGTCGATTCGATGCCTCGGACAATGAACGTTGGTGCATATATCGGACACGGTGCCGTGCGCGCTTACGTAATGGGAGACAGAGGGGCCAACAATGACCCTGCTACCAGTGAAGAGATAGCTTCTATGGCCGATCTTGTCTCTAAAGCAATAACCGATGGTGCTCTAGGTTTTTCCTCGTCTAGAACAGAAATTCACGCTAGCAGTAGCACCGGAGAGCCTGTACCGGGCACGTACGCCAGCGAGGAAGAACTTCTTGCCATCGCGACAGAAATTCGAAAGCACGACGCCCTTCTCGAAATGGTCCCCCGTGGAGTAGCTGGCGAAACAGGCGAGAAGGACGTGCTCTTCGAAGAAACTCTCCTAATGGAACGAATTGCTCGCAAAAGTGGATGCAAATTAAATTTCTTACTCGTACAACACAATCTCCAGCCATCTGAATGGAGAAGACAACTTGACCTTTGCGAAACTGCGCAAAACGAAGGTGTCCGTCTTATCCCTCAGGTCGCGGCTCGACCTCCCTCCGTTCTGTTCAGTTTTCAAGGTGACAATCCCTTTGAATATTTACCGAGCTTTGCTCCGTTAAAGGCTATGTCTTTCGAACAAAAGATTAACGCGTTACGAGATCCTGAATTAAAACGAACATTGCTTTCAGAAAAGGATCCAAACACGACAGGAATGTCAATCATTTACAACAGCCCAACCGTCTGGCAGTCAACAACTGCGATGGGACACCCCCTTTCATATACACCAAGCAAGGGAGATGCAATCTCAGAAATTGCAAAGCAAAGAAATCAAGACCCTCGAGAAGTAGCCTACGATTTAATGCTAGAAAAGGATGGACGTACATTCTTAATGTACGCGGTTACCAACTACTCCGATGGGAACTCGGATGCTATGCGTGATATGATTTTGAGCCCATCTGCGGTTCTTGGGCTATCTGATGCTGGGGCTCACGTTCGTCAAATTGTTGACGCCGGCATGCACACCTACATGCTAACTCATTGGGTCAGGGAGTTTAAAAACGATCACCCCTACCATATGCCGCTAGAATTTGTGGTCAAAAAACTTACTCACGACAATGCGAGCCTACTCGGCCTAAAGAATCGAGGCAGCTTAGCCCCGGGAAACATCGCCGATATCAACTTGATAGATTATGAAAATCTAAAAATTCACCATCCTCAAGTACTGAACGATTTGCCCGCCGGAATGCCCCGTCTAACACAGACCTGCGAGGGCTATGTCGGGACTTACGTATCGGGTAAATGCATTCAAAGCAACGGAGAGTTGACAGGTGCACGCCCTGGTCGACTCTTAAGGAAATAGTGTCTCTTCCTAGACCTGATCGATAATTCCTCCGAGTTGCTCAATGCACTCGAGGCATTCTTGCTTTGAAGGATAGTAACCGCCTGCCTCAGGTTTAGGATTGCGAGTTCTGAGAGCAATGTAATCCGGCTTCACGACTTCTTTAACTTTGCTTAAATAATCGACCCATTGCTGTTTACCGCCCAACGTCAAGAAACGTTCTTCGAGTGCCTCTTGAGCACCTGCCCGTTCCTCCATCCCTAAACCTTCTTGCTCATAAAAGCTGTACTCTCTTACCCAACGATGACCGTGCCTCTCCTTTGCACGCTTCACGTCATCATCAAACCAACCATCAAGCCCCATAGTAAAGACCCAATTTTTTCGTCCTGCCTTATCGGCTTTTTCACGCATCTCGTTAACAAGACGTGCCGTCTCCTCAACTCCAGGAGGAAACCACCATACCCAACCATCCCATTCCAAGGCTCTATTTAAAGCAACGGGATTTACCGCACCAATCCATATATCCGGACGTGGCTTTTGGAAGGGTTTCGGGGTAAGGAGAACATTGTCGTACTTATAAAACTCTCCATCAAAACTGAAGCGTTCATTGGTCCACACACCTTCTATTACTTTCATCGTCTCTTCGAATCGACGACCGCGCTTTGCCATGGGGACCCCGAATAAACGAAAATAATCTTCGTGATACCCAACACCGGCGCCGAAGATAAGTCGACCACGAGAAAGATTGTCAATCATCGCCAACTCTTCGGCCAAATGAACAGGATGATGAAACGTCGGCATCATAACTGCCGTCACAAGGTCAACTCTTTCGGTTCGCGCAGCCAGAGCAGCCAGTAACGTTGTCGTATTTGGAAAAAACGTTTCAGGGCGTGAATGACGTTCAGGTAGCCATAGACCATCGAAACCTACCTTTTCAGCTAGCTCTCCCTCTTTCAAAAGATGTTCTGCTGCATCAGCGACTTCTTCAGGCTCTGGCAGAGCCTGATTGTAAACTCCAAAATGTGTGTCCGGGACATATCCAATCTTCATGGCTTTTCTCCATTGCTCTATTTGACTCTAGGAAAGACGAGCCTCTCAATTTGTAGCCTAACCCTACGTTAGCCCGGGCCTTTACTATTGCTTCTCGCATCATTCTGCCGGGTTCCTAGCTCTCCCGGACGCAATTCCTATACTCTGCCAGCAAAGACGTATCATCCTACTCCGGCTACAAGCGTAATTGTCTGCCTCAAGCACGTTGAACTAAACGCACTTGACCAACTAGCCTAGCCGGCACCTGTAGTCGCGCGACGTAGAGTTTAAGGAAGACCGAAAAAGCTTCTCTTACTCTACTACCAAAGCGCCTAAATCGGGCAAAAATGGATTGATTTTACTTGAGGTTACTACTATTAAGTTATTGAAAAATAGTATCTTTACAGGTCCGTTTATGACCTTGCTTCTTGCGCAAGTTCTTTTTGGTTTTTCCTTTTCTACCTACTTCCTCTTGCCGAAATATCTTCAAACAGAACTAGGTGCGGGGCCTTCAACAATAGGTTGGATCTCAGGTGCAGCCTGGACAACGAGCGTACTGTGCGTCCCAATAACCGGAAGCTTTGTAGACCGCCTTGGGCGACGAACTTTCCAACTAGTTGGATCAATTTGTATGGTGTTCGGCTGCAGTTTATTTGCTTTGGCCGACACAGTGGGACCACTACTCGTCCTCGGCCGACTACTTCAAGGTGTTGGCTTCAGTCTCTATTTCGTAGCCGCCTCCACTACCGCTGCTGATCTGGCGCCTCCGGAGCGACTCTCGCAGGCGATTGGGTGGTTTGGAGCTACGATGGTCGTAACAAACGCTTTGGCTCCGGCTATCGCGGAACCACTCGCACTCTCCATTGGTTGGGAGAATATTTTTTGGGGGACCGCAATCTTTGCGGGACTCGCAGGAATCTCCGTACTCGCCATTGATTTCCCTCCTCCTCATGAAACAAAAGTTGACTCCCCTTTTACAGAGGTTTTGAAGAAAAAACAGCTCCACCCTATTTGGTTCGTGTCTGCTCTCGCGGGCCTCCTTTTTGGAGCTGGTATTACTTTTTCTGCACCTTGGGCCCTCGATTCTGGCATCGAACGAGTGAGTATCTTTTTCATATCTTATGCCTGCGCCTCCGCCTTCGTCAGATTTGCAATGGGCGGAATGGCAGACAAATATGGGCACTTAAAAGTAGCGATCATGGCTATGGCTCTCTATGGAATCGCTCCGCTACTTCTCGTAGACATCTCTCTCTTTGGTTTAATAATACCGGGAGTCGCTCTCGGAGCAGCGCAAGGGCTTTACTACCCAGCATTTAACGCGCTCGCGGTAGCATGGAGTGATGCTAAAGTTCGAGGGACCGTCATGGCCCTATACAACGGTTCTTTTAATGTTGGCTTTACTCTGGGAAGCGTCGGAATGGGGCCTGTTGTGGAATTAATTGGTTACCCCTCGATGTTCGTGGGAACTTCAGGCGCTGCAATTCTTGCATTATTATTGATGGCTAAAATGGCTTCAGATCGTAAACACGAGAAAAACTTTTCTTCCAATAGCCCTGACCCTAAAAGCTTAGAATGAAAATCTTAATTCTCGGCGCAGGCGTTCTGGGTACTATGACGGCCTTCTACTTGCAAAAGGCCGGCCACGAAGTCGAAGTCGTCGATTCAGGCTCCGATGTTGCACAAGGAGCTAGTTATGCAAATGGCGGAATCGTACATGCCAGTGAGGTCATGCCATGGTCTCAGCCAGGAATGCCTCGCAAGATTTTAAGTTGGCTTGGAAACGAAAGTGCACCTGTCTTGGTTAGATACTCAGCGATCCCCCGGATTTGGCGTTGGGGTTTCCACTTTTTAAAAAATTGCAGCGATCATCGATTCCGAAATAACACACTCGCCAATCTTCGTCTCGCCCTCCATAGTCAACAGTGCTTCAAAGAAGTCCGCCAAGAATTGAATCTTGACTATGATTTGAACACAAATGGTGCCTTGAAAATATTCAGAAAAAATGAATCACTTGATAACGCCGTATCATTTAACGAATCTATGCGAGAGTTTGGAATGAACTCGAGGGCTCTTAGTCCATCGGAGTGTCTCCAAATCGAACCCGCACTAGGCGAATCTTCTGAATTTCTTGCAGGGGGTATCTTTTTCCCGGATGATGAAGTCGGTGATTCCTACAAATTCACGCGAGGGGTAGCGGACTATTGCAAGCGGAATGGGACCGTTTTTCGATTAAACACGGACATCATACGGCTAGAACACTCGCAAGGGAAAATCGAGAGAGCTATCACCACTCGTGGATCGTTCTCAGCAGATCGATATGTGGTTGCCCTAGGAGCACAATCTCCCTTTTTACTCAGACCATTAAAAATTCACGTGCCGATTTACCCCGTAAAGGGCGTCTCGATAACCTTTCCGAGCGACTTATGGCCAAATCCAGCGCGAATGGCCACTATTGACGACGAGCTCGTTTATGCCCTTGTTCCCCTTGGGAATAGGGTGCGTATCGTCGGGTCAGCCGAAATTACCAACTACAACACAACCCCTGACGAGACCAGGTGCGCAGCCATCGTCAAGAACGCTCTCTCGGTATTTCCAGACTTGAAAGAGCCCTTCAACAAAGCAAAGCCGACACTCTGGGCAGGCCTTCGGCCCGTAACCCCAACAGGTACGCCTTTACTTGGCGAAACTTCCATTCCAAATCTTTTCTTAAACACCGGCCATTGCCACCAAGGTTGGACGCTAAGCTGTGGTTCAGCTCAAATCGTCGCCGATATCGTCAACGAACAGAGCCCAAAAATTGACTTAGAACACCTCGGTCTCGACTCCTAACCGACCAGCTACTTTATGCTCAGTGCCCCGGAAGGACACTTAGCAACGACCCCTCGAATTTCATCAACGGAAGCACCCTCTGGATCGATCACGAATTTGCCATCTTCTACTTTAAAGACCTGAGGGAGGCCTTTTACACATTCTCCCGCATGGATACAAACCTTCTCATCCCAATTAATTTCTCCTGAACTCATTAAACTCTCCTCTTTAATTAAGCTCTCTATCGCTAAAAACAGTGGCACATATACAATATAAAAAAATAGTGACGAGGTCACCGCTCATGTCGAATACAACTGAAACAAGATTTACGTTAAAGCACCCGGAACTTGGCACAGGCCCCATTCCAACCGACATTTACTGGAAAGAAGACTTCTACGAAAGAGAACTTGAAGCAATTTTCCGGCGCGCGTGGTTGTGGGCTGGAAGAGTCGAGCAAGTCGCGAAACCAGGTGCCTTCTTTGTAAAATCTATCCCA
>CAYOGP010000009.1:7859-19048 GCA_964403555.1 uncultured Spirochaetales bacterium
ATTCTAATAACCCGAACTTCATCTGGGGCAATTAAGGCTTATCATAATACTTGCCAGCACCGAGGAAACCATGTTGAGCTCTCTTCTGAAGGAAACTGTCGAGTCTTTACCTGCCCATTTCACGGATGGTCATACAACCTGGACGGCGAACTTACAGGCGTGCCCGACTCAGACGCTTTTTACGACTTAGACCGCTCCTCGCTTTCTTTGCCCGAGGTTTCCGTTGATGTTTGGGAAGGCTTTATCTTTATCAATCTTCAAGAATCACCCAATGAGACCTTAGAAGAATTCTTAGGGAAGCAAGGGAGGAATTTATCTGGTTATCCATTCAAAAAAGGCAAGGCGGTTTTTTCCTACGAAGGTCAAATAGATACGAATTGGAAGTGCATGGTTGATTCCTTCACCGAAGCTTACCACGTCCCGGTATTGCACAAACGGTCCGTAAAAGGCTCTTTCTGTGGACCGAACAATCCTCACGGAAGGTTACTTGACGTAGACCTTTCTGGTCATCATCGCAAGATCTCGGTAGCCGGTAATCCAGAGTATCAGCCGCGACCCGTTCAAGGACTCGCTTATCGATTTTCCCCAGGTGCTGCGGTGACCAGCGGGGATGGTGGTCACTCTGAGAACCAATTACCAGAAAATATCAACCCTACGAAGGATCCTTCGTGGGTATTCGACATAGCTGTTTTTTTTCCAAATCTTCTACTTTTTGTAGGAGGTGGAATGCATTTCTTGCACCAGATTTGGCCCTTATCGGCTAACAACGTGCACTGGGAGATGCGGGGGTTTCTCCGAGAAGCCCAGACAGCAGCAGAACGCTTCGGGCAAGAAAATTCGATCGTTGAACTGCGCGATGCCGTACTCGAGGACACGAACACTCTTGAAAGAATACAGATTGCTTTAAAGCGACAAACCATTCGAGAATTCATTTATCATGACCACGAACTGGCGCTCCGTTATAACTTTCATACGGTAAATCGATGGGTTCAAGAATATGAAAAAGAAGCTCCATGACGTCGCAATCGCTACCAAAAGAATTTAAAGGACTAGAATGCTGGTGCTCTCGTTGGGCCTTATCAAATAGCGACGAGAGGAGTCGCCAAAGACAAAACTCAACACTGGATGAGCTCGAAGAGTTTTACTCCTCTTTATTGCCTCTTGCTGAAAAAGCATTGGTTCACCTGTCAGGCTTTAAACTTGGAGAGCTTCCCAAGGAAGAAGCGCTTTTGTTAAAACTGCTCCTCTCTCTTGCGGAAGTAACTCCGGCAATCGAATGGTATGGACAACCAAGCGTTATCGACGGTCTCGACCCTGAAAGGTTTCCTGCAGCTCTACTGTTAAAGGATCTATCTTCCTAAAACGGGCACTAGGCTGCCAAGCGGTCGGGGAGCAACAATGGTTCTACCTCCCAACTATTTATTTCAGGCAAGCACTTTTCCGCAAAAAGTTTCAAACTCGCCTCTGCATCGAGATACGACATGCCGCCGTAACTAAACGCAGGCATTATTGCATTCGTTCCAATCATTTCTCTTATGTGTTCAACTTTATCTAGAACTTGCTGAGGAGTTCCCCATGGCATTAAGTTTACAAAATCGTCGATTGCTCCCTGTTTGCCGTGTTTTTCTAGGTACTTTGTAATGTTTGTATAGAACTCGTATCCAGAGACTCCCTCGTGTGGGCCTGCCTCAAATTCGTAATGCCTCATCACCGTTGCATAGTTTGCACCAATCCAAGTCCTTGCCATCTCCTCGGCACGGTCTGAACTCTCATCCACAAATACGAATCCGCCCGAAAACGGCGGAGGAGGTTCTGCACCATTCGTTTCTCGAAAAACCCTTCCGTAAGCCTCCAGGTCGTCTTGTACAACCTTCCATGGCTTCTGAGGGATAACCAACACTCCGATCCCTAGCTTTGCCATTAGTGGCATCGATTCAGGAGAAACTGCAGCTGCATAGGTACGTCCTTTAAATGTGTATTTTGGTGTCGGGCGAATCTCTCGTCTGGGCTGAGTCCCAAACTCATTATCATATTCCATGTAACCCTTCTCCAAAGCATCTAGGACAAGTTTGGCGTACTCAACGAACCTCTCTCGACTTGTATTCATATCAACTCTAAAGCCCTCGTATTCGATACGGGCGAGCCCTCTTCCAAGCCCTAAGATCATTCGGCCATTCGACATCTGATCTAAAAGAGCTATTTCCTCAGCTACGCGAAGAGGATCATGCCAGGGCAAAACAATTACACCTGAGCCAAGGAGTGTATCCCGATGTCTTCCGGCCTGATAACTCAACCACTGAACGGGACTGGGACACATTGTATAATCATCAAAATGGTGCTCAACTGTCCAAAGTGAAGACATCCCCAAATCAACAGCGAGGTCGCATAAACGCATTTCTTCTGCATAAACTTTTGAGTCATCAAGAGCGTTTCCAGGATTCTGAAAAACAGCTGTATATCCTACATGCATACCTTATCTCCTATTTAGTCTTTTCTTTTAGTTTGGGGAGCCTGCTTTCATAATCCAATTGATTGCGTCGTTAGAATCTCGACTTCCCCAGATACCAATTTTGTTTCTGCCTCGCGCACCCTTGACCGGATCAACCCTTCGCCACTCAGTAACAACAACCCTATGTGAAATTTTCCAATCTCCGTTCCGCTTTTCGAATCTATCGACATAGCGAATACCCATAATGTCATCTTTTCCGGAACCATCATCGTCTTCAAGTCGATGGTAGGCAACTGCGTACGTCTCCGCTTTGGCTATGTCTCCTTCTATTTCGATAAGCATGTTTCCCATAAAATGCTGCGTAGCCGTCCATTTAGGGAGAAAAGCTTTGGCGGCTTCTAAAAATTCATCGACAGTACCCTTAAAAGCACCGTGATCATCGTAAGCGTCCGCGTGGTAACAGGAACGCACGGCCTCTAGGTCAAGTCGATCAATGCCTCGTGCGTACCGGTAAATCACATCTTCTATTTCTTGCCTTGCTAAAAGATCATCTACTGTAAGCTTCATAATCCTTTTAACCTCCGAGGCTCTTAATGCCTCGATCAAGTTGAATACTCAATCAATCCGGACAGCTATTCCAGTCCCGATCGCTGCTATCCGACCCTCTAAACCTAGGTCAGAAAGCTGCACTCGGCACAAAATGTCATCTTTTCCCGCTCTTATTACCTCGGCCTCAATTCGGAATGGGCCCTCTCTAGCCTGGGCGGTATAAGAAAAGTGGATATCGATCGTTCTAGCTGGATTTTTCCATAGGCGGTAACCAGCGTAGGAAACTGCTCTTTCTAAAAGAGAGCCCATTCCACCGCCCTGAATCGACCCAAAACTATTGTAAATTCTCTCGTGATGATCGAGCTCTATCACTGCTGCATTTTTTTGAAACCTTAAGCCGAGGTATTCGTCAAACGGAATTCGTCGTTCCTCCACTTTACTCCGTAGTCGCATATGTCCAGTTTTTTGAGCCATATTAGCGGGCTGTCCTGCTCTCCGAGGTAATCGATTAAATGTAACTACAGCCAAGCCTGCGTTATCTCCCTCGTCATCTCTTAACCGAGTTTCCGACAGAACCATATTTTTACCAATACGAAGAGGTCGGCAAACTGCCTCGACATGTCCACTCTTTACAGGTTTTGCTAAATGAAGTTTGAAGTCCGAGGTAGCTACCCAATCGGGATCAACTGCTACAGAAGCGAGAGAACCCGCCACCAGATCGCACATAGGAGCCAATGCCCCGAGTCGAAGGAATCCCCCTTCGTCCAGCAAATCAGGCAGTGCCGGAAAGCGGGCCCACACAGTTCCATCTTCTTTGTTTTGTTGTTCGATTCTTAGATAACGCAAAATCGAGCGCGGGCCCGGGTACCTCGCTTCGCCCCCTGCTTCTGTAGCCTCTTCCATAGGTTCTTTAAACCTTTGCTAAGCGCGTTTCGGTGCCTGCGACTCCAGGCTTGCACCGAAAAATGGTCCCACCTTTCTTTTCATCATCAAGGTTATCCGCTGTAACGATATACAGATCTGTCATCTCCGGTCCTCCAAACGCGCAACTAGTAACAGCTTTTGCGGGAACAGAGATTTCATCTAACTCCTCACCGTCTGGTGAAAGTTTAACTACGCGTCTGCCTCCAACATGGGCGACCCATAGATTACCCTCTTCGTCTACACACATTCCGTCTGGAATTCCCTTAACGAAGCTAGCCTTACCGATGTGACGTCTGCCTTTAACGGTTCCATAGTGGTCGATGTCGTGGGTGATAAGTCCCTTGGTAGTCGAATCGACGTGATAAAGCGTATCAAACGAAGGAGAAAAACCTATACCGTTGCTGACTTCGACATCTCCATAAAGTTCATCGATTGAACCGTCTAAATTCACCCGATAACACTCTCCGGGAATTTTTTTTGCCTTCAAATCAGTAAGATCGCTACGAATAGCACCAACCACGATCCTTCCGTCCTCGTCAGTATGCAAATCATTGAACGATTGAATGCCTTCTTTTTCTAAAAGCAACCGAGAAGAACCATCTTTCCAATGCTCAACCGTGGGCCCCGACATTACGAACCCGCCTTTTTCATGAAGCGCGAGTCCACCAACCATTAGGCGATTGGAAATAAGCGTCTCGATATGTCCATCCTTTGAACGCCGAAAGACTTTCCCCCCAAAGGCATCCGTAAAGTACAGATTGTTTTCAGCATCTACTCTAGGACCTTCAACCAATTGATATCCAGAAGCTAAAATTTCCAATTCCATCATGTTTCTCCTATCCCTTATCCGTGTCTTCTAAAAATTTCTCCAGGTTAAATTGATCTGAGAGACGCAAGAACAACAACTTGGTTAATCCGTGCACAACTCTTGTCAAATGACCTTTCCCTGCAACATCATCCGCGAAGAACAAATCTCCTTTACCCCAACTACATTTAGACCCATCTGAAGTTTCGACCTCAATCCTTCCTTCTAGGACAAAAACAAGTTGCCTTGTTGGAGCATTATGCCAGCTTTGATCAAGACCATCCGGCAATTCGACTAAGACGGCATCTTCCACCGAAAGGCTATTCGTAAGATGATATACATTGTCAAATTCGTCCTTGAAGGGATTCGAAAAGGGCACCTCGATCTCTTGAAATTTGGATCCACCCTTAGGTGTTTCATGAAATCGCATAATCTGCATATTTTCTCCTATGAAAGTTTCGCCCGAATAGCAACAAAACAGAGAGCGGGGCACTCACACTAGATCGTATTCCGCTGGAGAGCCAAACACCTTGACTTTCTCCCCTATCAAGTTCTTACCAGAAACTCCCTTGAGAGTTTCGATGCTCGCACGCGCCGCAATGCGAGTTCCATCAACCAGCGTCGCAATGATAGGAGCGCGGGCAGGTCTTCCATTACGGTCGTACGTAACAGTTGTCGCCTCTACGACAGCTTCACCTTCACCTTTTTGTACTACGGGTAAAGCAGAATTGAAAATGACTTCCTGCTCTTGGGCTGTGTCCGCAAGCCTGAAACCTTTCTCTCTTGGTTCACCTGAATAAATTCCAGCTGCATGCTTAGACATAAAACCACCGTTCGCGCTTATAAACCCTTTACCATGAGATTCCCGAATCAAATCGACCATGGAGGCAATAGCGTGCGTAGTATAATTATTCCCAGGTCCTCCAAAATAAGGAAGTCCTCCTGTGACAGTAAACGCTCGTTCATCTAAAAGGTTCAAGCCCAACCCTTCCGCCGCTATTTCCACAGCAGACGGAAAACAAGAATAGAAGTCAATATGCGCCACATCATCAATTGAGATCTCAGATTCTCTCAAGGCTGCATTAGCCGCTAGTGTCATAGCAGGAGACGAACCAATATCCGGGCGTGCAGAGCATTGAATCTCTTTCGTTTCGGCACCGCTCCAAGGAAATACTCCCTGATCACTTAACCGAGCCTTTTTCGCAATTTCAAGGTTCGTGATAAGTATCGCGGATGACTGATCAACGTTTGGGAAGGAATTCATTGACCTGGTATACGGCTCTGCAATTAGCCTATTCGACTCCGTAACAGTTGCAATCTCCGCTGGTGTCTGGAATCGCTTAAACCAGGCATAGGGATTCTTTTCTGCGATTTCGGTAAACCTTGACATCACCTCAGCAATTACCTGCCTCTGTTGTTGATGATCTTTGCCCGCTTTTTTCGCTAAGATATTTTCGAACATGGGATAAACAACTGAAGGTTTAGTCACCCCAGCCCTCGTCTCAGCATTGCTTACCATACCATCTAGTGTCGGTCCTATAGTGGTCCCAGTCTTTTCAATTTCTAGATTTGAACTTGACACTTTCAAAAAATCGACTCCAGGTTCACCTAAACGCATCGAACGGGTGGTCTCGGCGCCTACGATCATTGCAGAACGAATCAACCCTCTAGAGATGTCCTGACAAGCCCGATTGACAAGAAACTGAGGAGCATTGCCACCGTGGCTGGAATTTTCCGCCACTGCGTTGTTAAGGCCTAGTTTCTGAGCGAGAATTCGAGGAGCATCTTTTGGACAATGAGAAAACAAGACAGCCACTAATGTAAAACGGTCAATCGTGTCTTTGACTATACCTGCCCCTTCTAGCGCCTTGTTCGCTGCCTTCTCGGCCAAGTCGAGAGTATTTACAAGAGTCTCTCTCTCCGTTTCCTGAGACACAGAAATAATTACGGGTACATGCGCGGGATCAACTTTAGTCATTTATTCTCCGGCCACTTAGTCTACTTGGCATTACATATCACCGCGACCCTTAAACCCGCGAAGAAAAGAACGGCCGTTTGCAACAAAATTGCTTATCGTCCTCGTTCCAAGGAGATATTAAATGACCGTAGTAGAATTCGAAATTCAAAAAAATGTTGCACTCGTAACACTAAATCGACCGGAAGCTCGTAATGCTATCTCACCGGAAGTCGTAATTAGGCTTGCCAAAATTTGGGAAGAAGTTCGAGATAACGACGAAATTCGAGTTGCCATTCTTACAGGTGAAGGTGACAAGGCGTTCAGCGCTGGCGCAGATCTCGCTAAACTGGTTCCACTTTTTTCTGGAGGACGAACTCCAGAAGACGATTGGGACAACGCAGTAATGGAAAATCCGAAACTAATTAATCGTTCTCTTCTGCGAAGTTTCGATACTGAAAAACCAATAATTGCCGCGGTCAACGGTCATGCTATTGCAGGTGGCTTGGAACTCGTACAAGGAACGGACCTTAGAGTTTCCGTACCTAATGCTCTTTTTGGCGTTCAAGAAGTCAAACGTGCTCTTTTCCCAGCGGGCGGTTCGACCGTCCGTCTTCCTGTCCAACTCCCATACGCCAGAGCGATGGAGCTTTTGCTCGTAGGAGACTTAATCACCGCTCAAGACGCACTTGATTGGGGCCTTCTAAATTATGTAGTTCCGAAAGACCTTCTGCTTCAAAAAGCTTTCGATATAGCTTCCAAAATTGCCAAAAACGGCCCACTAGCGGTAAAGGCGATTCGGAAATCTGCGCGCCTATGTGTTGGGCAATCGGAGGAAGAAGGAATGCGTATAGAAACCCGCCTCGCGGCACCGGTTTTTAAAACGGAAGATGCAATCGAAGGCCCCCGGGCATTCATGGAGAAAAGAGAACCGGTTTACAAAGGACGCTAGGAACTAACTAATATGTTTTTAGAGATTGATGACCACGACGCTACTGGCTTAGCCAAGTTAATTAAAGGGAGAGAGCTCTCACCCTTGGAACTCCTGGAAGATTCAATAGCTCGTTGCGAAGCACTGAATCCGAAAATAAATGCCGTAATCACAACTATGTACGATCAGGCGCTCGAACGAGCCAAACGGATCACAAGTGAAGGAGTATTTTCGGGAGTTCCTTTTTTAATGAAGGATTTTGTGGCGGAAATAAAAGGCGTTCCTTTCAATGAAGGAAGCGACTTCCTGGATGGATACATACCCGAGCAAGACAGCTATATCTACCAAAAATTTTCATCTTCTGGCCTGATCACTTTTGGGAAAACAAATTTACCTGAGTTCGCTATCGGTACAACAACTGAGCCAAAACGATTTGGTCCAACCCTTAATCCGTGGAACCCAAAGCTAACTCCGGGGGGGTCAAGTGGTGGTGCTGCTGCTGCTGTAGCTTCTGGAATTGTGCCAATGGCACACGCAAACGACGTCGGAGGGTCCATAAGGATTCCAGCATCCTGTTGTGGGCTAGTTGGGCTTAAACCTTCTAGAGGGCGCTCTTCGCTTGGGCCCCACTATGGCGATATCATCTCGGGTTTCTTAGTCGAGCATGCCGTCACTCGAAGCGTTCGTGACTCCGCAACGCTTCTGGATGTTACTAGTCAAAATACGATCGGCGATCCCTACTATGCGCCCAAAGCTCAAAACTCTTTTACTAAACAGGTCGGTGTTAAACCAAAACCTCTCAAAATCGGCTTTAGCACCGTCACCCCTCTCGGCGATCCGTTAGACCCCGAATGCAAACGTGCTGTTTTAGAAACCGTAGAGCTCTTGAGTTCTCTAGGTCACGAACTAGTCGAGAATGCCCCCGAGTTTAACGCGATGGAATTCTGGGAGAGATATACAACGGTCCTCGCTTCAGGTGTCGCGTGGGTTGTCGACGACTGGAGCAGACGACTCGGACGTGACCCTAGTCCAGACTTACTCGAACCTTTCGTCTTTGCTTTTGCAGAAAGGGGAAGAAAAGTAACTGCTCCCGAATACCTACTCGCCCTACAAGATGTCCAAAGAGGAGTTCGAGATTTTAGTCAATTTTTCGTGGACCACGACTTAACATTAACGTCAACTCTGGGCCAACCCCCAGTTGCACTCAATACCCTTACTTATCGTGGTGATCCTTTTGAGCTTAGACGGCGAACCGCGAAGTTCTCACCGTATACTTATCTAAGCAATGCGACCGGTCAGCCCGCGATCTCGTTACCCTTATTTTGGACAGAGGATAATCTTCCTATTGGGATTCACTTTACCGCTCGCTACGGAGACGAAGCTACCCTTATCCAGCTCGCCTCTCAGCTTGAGGAAGCAATACCTTGGGCAAACCGTCGGCCTCAAATTCATGCTATGCATTCAATTAAAGATTAAAGGAGTTGATCAAGCTGGATCAAAATTCCATCGGGATCGCTTAAAAACGCCGTGTAGAACGTACCATCAGGAGTTACCACTTCAGTAGGCGTAACCAAAAAAGGCACTCCTTGAGCCTTCAATTCCCCGTAAACCTGGTTGAGGTCCTTGACCCAGAAACTCACATGATGGATTCCGATTTCGTCTAATTTAATAGGTGCACCCGTAACTTTTCCGTCCTTTTGTTCGGAAAGGACCAAAAAGCTCTCGCCTTCTCCTACCTCCCAATAGAGAGTCGTTACCCTCCTTTTTTCATGAATATGTCGATATAACGCAGGCAATACGGTCCCCTCAGCCTGTTGTTCTTCGTCTCGTACGACCTTAAAACCCAAGAGATCTCGATAAAAAACTAAAGATTTATCCATATCTCGGACACCAAAAGCGATATGAGCGATTCCACGTGTCTTCATGATCTATAAATCTTAACAAGACGCCCGCTGATGGCGACAAGTGGACCTTTTAAGTAGCTCTCTATTCTTGTAGTATCAGGCCTAGACCCCTAGGGGTAGCTGTGATTGTCCAGAATTGATGGAGGTAAAGGATGAGCGATACGAGACGGAAGGCCGTAATCATAGGTGCAGGATCCGCAGGATTATGCATGGCTGTACAGATGAAAAAAGCTGGAATAGACGACTTCGTAATTTTAGAAAAAGGTTCTGGTATCGGTGGGACCTGGTTCTGGAACAAGTACCCTGGGGCAGAGTGCGACGTTCAATCACATCTTTATTCGTTCTCGTTTGAACAGAAGAATGACTGGACACAACCTTTTGCCGGTCAGGAAGAGATACTCACCTATCTAAACGATATCGCGGATAAGTATGATATCCGCTCCCACATACAACACGACACTGAAGTGGAATCGTTAGTTTGGCGGGACGAAGACGCCCGATGGACAGTGACCACAAAGACCGGAGACATTATAGATTCTCATATCGTTGTAAGCGCGATAGGAATGTTCAATCGTTTTGTATGGCCGGATATTCCAGGGATTCAAGACTTCCAAGGTACCTACTGGCACTCCTCGAGGTGGAACCAAGACTACGATCTTAGAGATAAAACCGTGGGTGTTATCGGAATAGCAGCAAGTGCTATTCAATTCCTCCCCAAAATTGCGCCATTAGCGCGAGAACTTTATGTTTACCAAAGGACGGCCAATTGGGTTGTTCCCAAGGAAAACACTCCTTATACAGAAGAACAACTCAATTATTTTCGAGAAAACCCAGTAGCAGTGAAGCACAGCCGAGACGAGATCTATGACGTCTGGAATTCCTTGTGTACTTTTACGGACAAGAAGGTCTTATCGGAAATCGAAAAGACTGGGCTTGAACGCTTATCGGTTGTCGAAGACGAGGAAGTCCGAAGAAAACTAACCCCTGGACATCCGTTCGGGTGCAGAAGACCATTGTTTTCAGACGTTTATTACCCCATTTACAATAGGGATAATGTTGAACTGTTAACTGATAAGATTCAAAAAATAACCGCAACCGGAGTTGAGACCGTGGAAGGAGACGAAAGCCGAAATTGCGACGTCATCATCTATTCGACGGGATTTGAAACGACCACATATCTTAATTCCCTAGAGGTCAAGGGTCGTAAGGGCATGGATCTAAACGAAGCTTGGACCGACGGCCCTCAAGCCTATCTCGGCATGACAACTTCCGGCTTTCCAAACCTTTTCATGCTTTACGGACCGAATACTAACCAAGGAAGTATTTTGTTCATGCTCGAAAGGCAATGCGATTACGTTTCAAGACAAATTGAACGCATAAAGGATGACGACCTTGCTTGGATAGACGTTCGCAAGGATGTAATGGATAACTACAACGATAGAATCCAGGATCAAATTCAAAACATTGACGTCTGGCAAGCTGAATGTGGACACGATTACTATTATCGAAGAGGACCTTCACGTCGGTTCGTAACAAACTGGCCTGGATCGATGGACGCCTTCACGGAACAGACTACTGCGGATGAACTCGAAGTTTTTGAAACCGGAGAGGCTGAGTAGTTCTTTAATTAAATTGACTTCCAACCAAGCGCCACGATTAAAACGCAATAGGTA
>CAYOGP010000010.1:0-17953 GCA_964403555.1 uncultured Spirochaetales bacterium
AGTTGTTTTAGACCGCTTAGAAGACCTTATTTGAGAAAGTCCTTTTACTTTTCAAATCGTCTCTCCAGACTAGACCACTTTGATCCAGCCCTCACGGCACCACTAATTGAAAAGAGGACGGAGGCGGCAAAGGCATTCAAGATGAAATGTAGGGTTCCAAAGGTCTCAGGAAAGGGATTACGGAGTATGAGCTCTACAACAGTAGCGAGAATCACTCCCATCGGTACACCCTGGCGGATGCCACAAGTGACCACGTAATTTAGCTTTCCTTTTTCTCGGATTTTTCCCCACTCAGTGCGGTCGCGTTCCATCTTATAAAGATGCCTTCTGGGCAGCGCTATGTCACGAAGTTCACGGTTTTTCTAAGAGTGCCCTCTTTGTTTCGGTGGAATGTGCAAATATCTAGCCTCTATGAAACGTGGCTCATTCGAAATATCCCTCTTCTGGTTTCTCTACATGGCCGGGTTAGGGGTTATTTTCCCTTATCTCAGCTTATATCTTCAGCAACACGCTGGTTTAAGCGGCACCCAATTAGGGTTGGCTTTAGCGATGCACCCTTTGATGGGTATTTTGGCATCGCCCTTTTGGGGTCAATGGGCGGATAGAACCGGTCGCAGGAAAGGCGCGTTGGGATTGCTTGCCGGTGGAGGCGCTATTGGGTACGCAATCGTCCCCTTCGCAGATGGATTATTCCCGCTCCTGTTATCCCTTGCCTTTCTTTCCGTTTTTACAGCACCAGCTATGGCAGTCGCGTCCTCGTTGTCTTTTGCCGTACGTGGTCGTGGTAGGTCCACCGACTTTGGGAAGGTACGAGTCTGGGGAACGGTCGGTTATCTCTTGACGATTCTTTTTTTCCCTTACCTTGCGGAAACAATAGGAGAAAGAGCATCGGGCACAGGCGCTGCATCAGGCCTTCAGTTGATATTCCCGGTGGCTTCAGTAATGAGCCTTTTGTCCGCACTCGTTCTTCTGCGCGTGCCCTCTGGGAGCGCCTTGAGTTTACGTGCGCGAAAAGAAGATTTACTTCTTTTACTGCGCCAGCGTTCCTATATTCGCCTCCTTACCCTAGCTTTTTTTGCTTTTGGTCTTCTTGCTGGTCCTATTGTTCTTTTCCCAATATTCGTAACGTCTCGCGGAGGAACACTGGAAACGATAAGCCAGCTATGGATTCCAATGCTGTTGCTCGAGATTCCACTCATACTTTTCGCGGGCTCCGGGTTACGAAGACTTGGCGCGCGTGGTCTTATTTCTGCGGGGATAGCGTGCGATGGGGCACGCTGGCTAATTTCTGCTCTTGCACCTACGTTGGTCTGGGTCTTCGGAGTCCAGTTGCTCCACGGTGTTGTCGTTGTTGGATTGATTATCGGAATGCAGCTCTATGTGGAAGGGGAAGTGCCTGAGGCACTCCGTGTAACCGGCCAGACACTCCTGGGAACCGTTATGAGTATAGGATCGGTACTTTCTCATTTGTGGGCGGGGTTTGCCCTAGAGCACTTCGGGCCAAGCGTCCCCTATTTTGTGTCCGGCATGGCCTCTATTGCTTTAGGAGTATTCGCTTGGTTTTTCCTTCGCCCACGACTCCCTACCTCCCGTTTTACGGTATCACCTCCCGTCAAAAATGGTTAGTAGGTTGCTGGTTTAAGCCCAGCGTCTCGGAGCGCCGGGCTTATAGTTCCTTCGTCTGCGAACGTCTGAAGGTTCTCATCGAATAGTTGTGCAAGCTTTGTAGCGGTTTCGTCAAATGCAGCTTTGTCTACCCAGGTGTTTCTTGGTACGAGAATTTTGGTTGGTACTCCTGAGCAGGTGACGGGGATAGACAGCCCAAAGTTAGGATCTGTTTCGGTTTCAGTTTTCTCTAGTTCTCCCGAATGAATTGCATCGATTATCGCTCGCGTGAATTTGAGACTCATGCGGGACCCTGTTCCATATGCACCGCCGCTCCAACCAGTGTTTACCAGCCAAGCGTTGGCATTATGCTTTCGCATTTTATCTGCTAAGAGCTCAGCGTACTTGCTAGGGTGCCAGACTAGGAAAGCGGCTCCAAAACAAGAAGAGAATGTCGCTTCTGGTTCGGTCACTCCCATCTCGGTACCTGCAACTTTTGCCGTGTAGCCACTGATGAAGTGATACATCGCTTGTTCAGGGGACAATCTGCTTACCGGAGGTAAAACGCCGAAGGCGTCACACGTTAGGAGGATAATATTTTCCGGATGGCTCCCGGTGCAGGGTATTTTGGCATTCGGGATGTGCTCAATCGGATAAGAGGCTCGGGTGTTTTCGGTGATACTCTTGTCCTTAAAATCGACCGCTCTGTCGCCCTGCGTCTGGACGGTGTTTTCTAGTACCGAACCAAATCGGATGGCTCGATAGATTTCAGGCTCTTGCTCTTCGGTCAGATCTACGCATTTAGCGTAGCAGCCTCCTTCTATATTAAAGATTCCGTTCTCGCTCCAACAATGTTCGTCGTCTCCGATAAGTCTTCTGTGAGGGTCAGCAGAAAGAGTAGTTTTGCCAGTGCCGGAGAGGCCGAAGAAGAGTGACACATCCCGGTTTTCGCCTTCGTTAGCGGAGCAGTGCATGGATAGCACTCCTCTTTTGGGCATCAGGTAGTGCATTATTGTGAAGACGCCTTTTTTCATCTCGCCGGCATATTGGGTACCCAGGATGACAAATTCGCCTTGGTCGAAGTTCAAGGAGACACAAGTGTTCGAGTCGACGCCGGCTACTTCGGGATCTGCATCTAAGGCACCCGCGTTAAAAATCACATAGTCAGGCTCGCCAAATCCTAGAAGTTCTTCACTCGTTGGACGGATCAACATATTGTGCATGAAAAGAGCGTGATAAGGACGCGAGCAAATAATCCTAACTTTTATCCTGCAAATTTTATCCCATCCACCGTACCCATCGACAACGTAGACTCTAGGTTGTTCCGAAAGATACCGAGTAGCCATATCTCGATTTTTTAGAAAGGATTCCTGAGAAAGAGGAGTGTTTACTGGCCCCCACCATATGTCATCTTTAGTTTCGGATCCTTCGACTATTCTTTTGTCTTTTGGACTTCGACCGGTCTTTGCTCCAGATCGCGTGGCGATGGCCCCGGTAGAGGTGAGCTCGCCACCATCGTATGCTAGTGCCATTTCGTAAAGTTCCGCGGGAGATGCGTTACGTCTGACTTCCGTTGCGTTAATTCCATATTCGGAGAGGTCTACGCTCCTGACGTCTACGCTCTCAGCATTTCCTGCTGCCATTTATTCCTCTTCGAAGTTGGGCTGACACCGCCTCTGAGTTTTCTTCTCTCACCCGTACATTCCCAAAGCTTTACCGAAAGTGCCATAGGAAATTGCTTTGGATCTCGCTACATAATTGGTTGCGTGGCGTACATCGCCTGCGCGCCGATCGTGGTCAAGTTTACTGAGATTCTCTGATCCTGCCTCCTCTCATCGGAGATTTAGCCAATGGAATGCGGCGATGACAAGAGCATGGTTAATTTCTCCTCGGATAAGTAGTTTTTGAATTTCAGATCTTGGAATTAGTTCAACGGACGTTTCCTCCCTGCCCGAATTTCGAATAGATGAAACCCTTTGGACATCCCGGGCAAGAAATGTATGGCAAGAGTTGCTGAAAATTGCAGGGTTGGGGTTTACCACCCCCAGGCGCTCTACCGTTTTACCTCTAAACCCCGTTTCCTCTAACAATTCTCTACTCGCGGCATCGAGGGGTTTCTCTCCTGGATCGACCATTCCACCCGGAATTTCTAAGGTAATACTTCGGCTGCCATGTCGATATTGCCTCACCATTACTACCTCGTCTTGGGGGGTTATGGGGATGATGTTGCACCAGCATGATGCGTCTATCGTATAGAATGGATAGATCTCGCCAGTATTGGGAGATTTTGAAAAAGCCTTGTGCACGTCAAATACTGCACAGGAGGCTACAGGCTGAGTGTTAATCAGCTCCCAGGGTCTGGGCACCGAAATCTTTTTTTTATGTTCGCTCATATTTAGAAGTTAGCATCAGCATCGTTTGAGGTTTTCGATAGGATGGATTCACCGCGCCGACGTGGTTTGGGAGAATACGTGTTCGGACTCAGCAGTCGGAAAAGTCTTACTCGATTTTGGCAGTTTCTTTCGCTTGGTAGCAACTGGCGAGACGGACCCGCATTCATGGTGCTGGTCGCTATCGCTTGCGGTGTGGCGGGTGCTTTCGGAGCCGTCGTGTTCCGCTTTCTTATCAGGGCTTCCCAAGGATTATTTTTTGGTGGCACGACAGGCCTTGAGGCTGCTTTGTCAGAGGGCCCCCTGGCCGAGCCAGGAGATCCCATAATGATGGCGGCAAGTCTTCCGTTGTGGTTGAAGATTGCAGTCCCGGCAGCAGGAGGGCTTATAGTTGGGCCCCTTGTCTACTTTTTTGCGCGTGAGGCGAAGGGTCACGGCGTACCAGAAGTAATGGAGGCGGTTGCTCTAAGAGGAGGCGTCATCCGTCCTCGAATTGTCGCTATTAAGACGTTCGCATCTGCAATCTGTATAGGATCTGGGGGCTCCGTAGGTCGAGAAGGGCCGATTGTTCAAATCGGTTCAGCTATTGGTTCCTTGATAGGCCAACTCCTCCGGGTAAATGCTCGACAACTACGAACCATAGTAGGCTGTGGGGCCGCTGCAGGTGTTTCCGCGACCTTTAATGCCCCAATTGCAGGTGCTCTTTTTGCGGTTGAAGTGATTGTGGGTGATTTTGCGGTAAGCCAATTTAGCCCGATCGTAATTTCGGCTGTTGTGGCAACGGTTATTTCTCGTGGTCTCCTCGGTAACCATCCAGCGTTTGAAGTCCCGACCTACGAGTTGGTGAGTCCTTTCGAAATTTTTTCCTATATGGGAGTCGGAGTTATCGCCGCCTTGGTGGGGTTAGCCTTTGTTTCCACCTTGTACCGCACCGAAGATTTTTGGGATTGGTTACCGGTGCCGCCCTGGTCAAAGGCATGCATAGGTGGAGCAGTAGTTGGTTGCATTGCAGTTTTTATTCCGAATGTCTACGGAGTCGGATACGGGACTATAACTGAAGCTCTTAATGGAGAGCTGGCTATCCATATGCTTGCCATACTTCTATTGGCCAAGATTCTTGCAACCAGCACAACTATTGGTTCGGGCGGATCAGGTGGTGTTTTTGCTCCTTCTCTATTTTTAGGAGCAGTAACAGGAGGATTCTGTGGAAGCATTCTCCATCAATGGTTCCCAGATTCGGTGGGCACATCGGGAGCTTACGCTCTTGTTACAATGGGAGCGGTTGTTGCAGCGACCACGCAAGCTCCGATAACGGCAATTTTAATTATCTTCGAATTAACACAATCGATCACGATTATCCCGCCACTAATGGCCGCGTGTGTTACCAGCACCTTGATAGCGACCTTTCTTCGAGGAGACTCGATCTACACAAGAAAACTTCTTAGAAGGGGGGTAAGTCTGCGTCCAGAAGAGGACCCAAATGTACTAAAGGGCCTCTGGGTTCGTGATGCCATAGACCGCGAGCCAGCCTGTATTGATGCAAGTGCTGGTATAGAAGAGCTGGTGGAACTTCTTGTTGAGAGTGACCACTCGGTTTACTTCGTTGAAGATGGGGAAGGGTCTCTGGTAGGGGCCATACACCTGCCAGATGTTCGACAGTTGTTGCTCGAAAGAGATCTACTAAGATCCGTGATCGTGGCCGGAGACCTCGCCGAACGAGATCTGCCTCTGGTTACCGAAGACGACAATCTCGACGTGGTAATGCAGATCTTCAGTTTGGAAGAAGTCGAGGAACTCGCAGTCATTGACGCCAATAATCGCAACCGCTTAGTTGGGAGCATCCACAAAAGAGATGCAATTCAAGCCCTTAACCGCGAAACGACCCGACGAGATTTTGCGGGTGGGCTATCCAGTACGGTTTCAGTTGTTGATAAAGTTCGAGAGGTCGAGCTCGGAGGAGGTTACGTGGTTCGGGACGTAACTGCCCCCCATCGCTTTGTCGGCCGGTCGCTCGCGGAACTAAACCTAAGGGCGCAAACGGGCGCCCAAGTCCTCCTGATCAAGAGTGTTGGCGATACGGGGCACCGGTCATCGCTTTTAGTCCCTAGGCCAGAAGATCGTATTCAGGCCGGAGATGTTCTTGTCGTCGCCGGCACCCGAGAGGCTTTGGACTTGATTGAGCGAGTTTAAGGCATACCGGTTTCACGCCTCAAATTGATCAAGACGCCCCGAGTGCCCGCTGGGGTAGCCTTTTCAAGCATACCAACAAAGTCGTTGGGCCCCTTTGTAGTGGCGTTTCCATCCTGATCTAATCGAGCACTTAGAGAAAATGGTCCGGAAAAATCGGTGCCTTGGATCATTTTGTCTTTAGGTCCAATTTGAAACGCCTGCGGAAAGGTTGGATTGGCAAACCTTTTGACAGCAGTTGGTGGGCCCGCTTGGTTTGTGTTTCGAGCTATCACGAATAGCACAGCACCTTCTGGGACTTCTAGGTCTTTGGGTAGCTGAATTTTTCCACGAATCGATGGGTCAAAAGAGGAGGTTGGGGGTGGATCAGGAAGGGATGCTAAGTCTATGGTCTTGTCTTCGTTCTTGTCGGAATTCATTCCGCTTGGGAAAATTCTGGACAAGTCTGGTTCTTTCACCATCTCCTCTTCCTCGAATGGCTCTATAGCTCGATGGCAGTGGATAGAGATCAGCCCTAGGACCACTAGCACCCAAAATCTGTTTCGGTTTTTTCTTACCAACATCTTTTCCTCTGACCAATCTATCCGGTTGTAGCTAAAGGGCCCGCGTGGTAGCGTCGTTTGCTCCAATGCCAGACACAAAACGCGCCAACTCTAAAAAGGCCAAGATTGCACTACCCAACTTGGGCAACAATCCCTCTATATTGGGGCAGGGTACAACGCCCGGAAGTTTTGCGAACCCACCTGATATAGGTGGTAAACACAGTTTTAGCTCGCCCGATACTCCTGGGATGCCCCAGCCCTCTGCTTTAACTGCCTGGGACTTCATGCCGGAAGACTGGAGCTTTGACGGCAAGAACTGGCATCCACCACGAGGATTTGTGGCGGTGACTCAATTAGAGCATGCTCGTTTAGGGACTGTGACCCCGGAGATGAGGCGGGTCGCCGAGAAGGAACCCCATCTCACGGCTGAGCAAACTAGAGCTGAGGTTGCTGCAGGTCGGATGGTGATTCCGGCCAACCGTAATCATCTCGGTTACTCGCTTGATCCGATGGCGATTGGGCGTGCAAGTCTTACGAAAGTAAATGCAAATATGGGAGCGTCTCCTGTATCGAGCGACATGGAAGAAGAGATCGATAAGTTGCGGTTTGCGGAGAAATGGGGCGCCGATACAGTGATGGATCTCTCAACCGGCGGAGATCTAGACGCTACAAGAGAGGCAATAATACGAAATTCGACTGTACCTATTGGTACTGTTCCAATTTATTCGATGATAATAGATCGGCCTATTGAGAGTTTGGATTCGGAAACAGTTTTGTCGTCGCTCGAGCATCAGGCTAAGCAGGGCGTGGACTATTTCACGGTCCATGCGGGGCTACTATACGAGCATCTTCCCTTGGTTAACCGCCGGCTTATTGGAATTGTAAGTAGAGGAGGGTCCCTCCTCGCAAAATGGATGCTCAATCACAAACAGCAGAATCTCATGTATCAGATATGGGATGATATTTGTCAGGTTTTGAGAAGGCATGACGTGACTTTCTCTATAGGAGACGGTTTGCGTCCAGGAGGCCTGGCTGATGCTAGCGATGAAGCTCAATTAGCCGAACTTACGACACTAGGTGAGCTTACGGAACGCGCCTGGAAGCATGGGGTGCAGGTTATGGTTGAGGGTCCAGGTCATGTTCCATTCGATCAGATTGAATACAACATGAAGTTGCAAAGGCAAATTTGTCACGGTGCCCCTTTCTACGTACTAGGCCCGTTAGTGACAGATATTTTTCCAGGATATGATCATATAACGAGTGCGATTGGAGCGACTGCAGCAGCCTATCATGGTGCAGCCATGCTCTGTTACGTGACGCCTAAGGAACATTTGGGATTGCCAAAGCGTGAAGATGTGAAGCAGGGATGCGTAGCCTACAAAATAGCGGCTCATGCCGCGGACGTTGCACTCGGTATCCCTTCCTCTCGGGAGCATGATGACGATCTTACTAAGGCTCGGGCAGCCCTTAACTGGGAAAGGCACTTTGACCTGGCTTTCGATTCAGATACAGCAAGGGCATTCCATGATGAGGATTTGGACGTAGATACTGATTTTTGTGCGATGTGTGGCCATGACTGGTGCTCAGTGCGGATAAGCAAGGAGATCACTCAGTTTGTGAGCGGTAAAGATGACGAGTATGCGTGGGATGCCCCAAAGGTTTCTTCCGCTTTAAGCGCGGACCAACGGGAGATCTTGGAGAAGAGGGGGGTACTTGAGCCATCAGAAATTCATCGATTGGCTTCCAAGACGCGTCAGGCGGTAGAAGTCGAGGACGGGAATGTTGCCGCCTGCCACAGTGACCTTTCAGACCCCGACGAAGCACAACGCATCCAGGGAGAAAAGCTAGGTGCTAGCCAGTAGGGATAGAAACTACCCTACAGTTAGTAGTTGGTTGAAGACTCCACCCAAGGCATAAAATGATTAGGTGTGGGAATCTTTCCTGGCCGATAGCAACGATTTCCCCGCCGTTTTTGATTTGTCTCCAACTTTTCGCCAGTAAGTCTCTTTAGTTCGTGCGTATTTCAACAAAACCCATAGCCCAAGAGCGAGCCGTTGTGTATCCTCAAAGCGTCTGGAAAGTCCTATTGATTCAAGGACTTAGAACAAGGGCCCGAAAAAGCTTGGGTAGCCCGGAACTGTTTGCCCGATTGCGCGTCTAATAGGATTCGTGGGTGGACTGAGATTCAAAACTTTAGACGAGCGCGCCACTAAAAGGAGGGACCAAGATGGACGTAAGGATCAGAGCCACCCTGTCATTTACGGTCTCGGGAAGTGCGCTAGAAGATGGCCTAGCCGAATACGACGAACTAGCAGTAGACAGCCTGTTGAGGGAAGTAATAGATAAGGCGATTGCGGTCGATGAGATCGAGGTGGCCGTCGTTGAAGGACCAAACTCTCTCGAAGAGTATGATACGGCCCAGCAGACCGCTACTATCGCGAACTCGTAACACCTTAATAAAAAAGCCAGAGATAGAGACACACTTGAACAAGTCCCGAGAGAAGGCCCTATAAAAGCCTAAGTTGTTTCGGCCCAATTTCTCGAGAATTATCCCGTTTCTTCGGTTGATCCTTCCGGAATTCTTCGGGGCGATAAATTCCTCGATCTCGCGCATATTCGAGAATTTCGTGGTAGAGCTGCTGAAAACTGGGGCCGTGATTGAAATGACGAAGATGCGCGAGCTCGTGGCATAGAGTGTTCACAAGACTTGAATACTTTAGTGGCTTGGTAGTTAACACATGGCTCAGCCTAATCCTAATTACCCCATCCGAAAAACAAACACCGTACCGGTTTTTAACGTTCTTGTTTTCTGCCTGAATAGCGGCATATCGCAAACGAAACTTTGGTGCGATTAATTCGGCATCCAAACGGAGTTTTGCTATCAGCTTCTTTCGCTCATTACTAGTCACGCTTTTAGCATAGCGATAAGTCTTTAGTACCCGGAGGCCATCTATGCTGGTAGATTCTTGTTGTGATGCAAGAATTAACAGTTCCGATTTTCCCTCTTCCTGTAGTAGTCCTTTTTCCGCACGGAAGGGCACCTCTGCACATATTTGAGCTTCGTTATCGACAGATGATCGAGGACGTATTGTCCGGAAAGGGCGTTCTTGGGATGGTTGCCCTTTCCGACGGAAATTTTCGAGGGACAGAAATTGATCCGGCGGTCTATTCAATAGGTTGCCTAGGTCGAGTGTCCCATCACCAGCGGTTGCCTGATGGCCGATTTAATCTAGTTGTTGATGCGGACCAAAGGTTTCGAATCTTAGATGAGGTTGAGCAATCCGGTAAACAACTGTATCGGACTGCCCACGTATCTTGTTTAACAGAACCCATAATTGGTTCTTCGGAAGGTGTTGAGCTTTCACAGCAACGAGCTGAAATCATGCATCTTCTCGAAACACTTATCGGTCTAAGTTCATCAGAGAAACCGCGTTTGGATACGGGGCTATTGGAGGAGAAAGACGATTCTTCGTTCGTTAATAATGTTTGCCAAGCAATCACTCTACCTACGCCAGAGAAGCAAGGACTTTTAGAAGCGGAAAACGTACTTGATCGTGCGACTAGGCTTCTAGTACACCTTCGCTTTTATCAAGCGAGTGTTCGAAGCGGGGGAACTGGTGGCAGCTTGCATTAGAAAAAGTTATCTCGATCATACGTATTCTTAAGTATTTGAGAGTAATAGTTAGAAATACAGAGTTTATAAATTTAAACCCATGTCGTGAATGGGCCTTATCTAAGCTTCTAAAAATGTCGTAGTTTGTAACCGAAACACCTGATTTCTAAGCACCATTTCGTTTCGAAGTTTGGCTTCTCCGTCGCTCTCTTGGTGAAACGGTTTCGTGTAGCAAAGTGTTTACGACGGTTCATATCGTCTTTGCCGAATGACTCTCGCCGTGTTTCAATCAAACGCGATGATGGATACCTATCCGAGAATCTTCAGTGATAGGTCGAAAATTCGTCAAAATGAGGATTTTACTTACATTAAACTGGTTTTTCACAAAAAGCTTTTCAGTTTGGCTTGGCCGTGGAGACACCGAGAATCAGCACTGCACACAAAATCACGTGTGCGTTAAGGAGTAGTCCCCCGGAATGACCCCCACCGGCGGATTATGGAGCGACCTGCTTGGTCGGCTCGAGGAGCAAGTTCCGAAACATGCGTTTGACGCGTGGATTCGTCCGCTTGTTGTTTACTGGTCGGATAAAGACCAAAAGAAGTTGATTTTATTTGCTCCTGGGCGCCTGTGTAGGGACCGGGTTGAAGCTAAATACAAAACGTTGATTACAGACGCCCTTTTACATCAGTTAAATCGACCAGTAAAAATTTCTATTTTGGTTTCCGATGGGTCGGACTTGAAGTCAGAGACGTACACACGACAATCTGTCGAGGATGTAAGCAAACCCGAGGGATCGAGTTACCGAAAACAGAGCCCGTCTTTCCGCTCCGCACGTCATGATCTGATCGCTTCAAAGACAAAGTTACCTAATGAAGTATTGCCGGCGATTCAGTTGAAAAGTCCGCGAACGGTGGGTATAGCCCCCATTCAAACCACGTTCGACTCGTTTTGTGTTGGTGAGAGTAATGCTTTAGCGAGAGAGGCATCCTTTGCGGTGGCTCGAGGTGAGCAGGAGGGCTTGCTTTCTCTTTGCTTGGTTGGCGACACTGGTCTTGGGAAGACCCACCTTGCTCGGGCGCTTGTCCAGGAGGCACGGGTTCATGGCAGAAGAAATGTTTTGTACATGTCTGCGGAAAGCTTTACCAACGAGTTTACTAATTCGTTAAGGAATAAGTCGACGGTCGAATTCAAAAGACGCTTTCGGCAAGATTGTAATCTTTTGGTACTTGAGGACCTTCAGTTTCTTGCCGGAAAAAAATGGACACAGCTCGAATTGTTTCACACGTTTGAGCATCTTCGAGTTCAGGGAGTTCCGGTCGTATGTACATCTAATCGCCAGCCTCGCGAAATCGAAAAATTGGATTCACGTTTAAAATCACAAGTCTCGGCCGGCCTCGTGGCGGAAATTAGTTCTCCAGAAAAGGAGCTGCGAAGGGAAATCCTAAAAAAGATGGCTAGTCACGGTGGTATTAATTTGCCTCAGGATTGTCTTGATCGGATGGTAGATACGGTTCAGGGGAGCGTTCGTGACCTGGAAGGGGTCCTTGCGCAGGTTGTCGTGACGTCGTCCCTTCTCAAAAGAAAAATCGACTTAACGTTAGTTGAGCAATCTTTGAGAAAACTCGGCAATCCAAAAAGGCTCGGATCAGGTCACTCGATTGAGTCTGTGACGAGCGAGGTCTGCAATTTGTTCAAAGTCTCTCTTGAAGAGCTCCGCAAAAAGTCACGAAAAAGAGAGATTTTATACCCTCGTCAGCTCGCAATGTTTTTTGCCTTTCGGCTTACTGATGAGCCAGTGAGCAAAATCGGAGCCTTCTTCCAAAGAGATCATCCGGCTGTGAGAAATGCAGTTCAGAGCATCGAGCGGAAAATGTTGTCTAGGGCACCCCAGCGCTACCGGATTGAAGAGCTCGCTTCTCGCTTGGATGCGGCGTCGATTGTCGAGACTTCGTTAGAGCGGAGGAAAACCCAGTTTTAATTTTGTCCGGTTTGGCTTGGACCTGGTGTTGAGTTTATCCCTGGTTGCTTGGAACGACTTTTTTCTTCTTGGAGTCTCCAGCGAGTAGGCCCTGAGAGCTCGACTTTCTGCAAAGGCTCAAGGGAAGGGGGGTCCTGTCGAGGATCATCAAATCTCGAAATTGTTTTGTAGGCGGTGTCTCTCTGGATTGGTATTCGGCCTACCTCGCGGATTAGTCGTCGCATCTCCTCGGCCGGAGTGTTTTCGCCATGGTTCGCTCCCGACTCCCGACTTATCGACTCCTCCATCAGCGTTCCGCCGAAGTCATTACAGCCTGCCTGGAGGGCCATTTGAGCTAATTTGTGGCCCATTTTCACCCAAGACATTTGAATATTGGTTATGTGTGGTCGGAGAAATAGGCGAGATACCGCAACTACTCGCAAGTCCTCGGCAGCGCCTGCGCCTGGGCGGGCGCCCATATGGTTGAAAAGGGTATTTTTCTCGTGGATAAAACCGAGGGGAACGAATTCGGTAAATCCGCCTGTTTCTTTCTGAATTTCTCTAATAATTCCTAAGTGTGCCGCTATCTGGTCAAAAGTTTCTATATGTCCGTACATTACAGTGGAGGTCGTATTCAGTCCTACGGAATGTGCGGTCTTGATGATTTCTACCCAGCGGTCTCGCATAAGTTTTCGAGGAGAAATAACCTTGCGGATTGTGTCGTCAAGAATTTCGGCAGCGGTTCCTGGCATTGTTCCAAGCCCCGCATCTTTAAGCCAGCGAAGGTAGTCCGCCAGCTCCATTCCGCTCTTTTTGTGACCGAAATCAATTTCTTCTGGAGAAAAAGCATGGATGTGGAGATTGGGAAATTGTTCTTTTAGAGCAATGAGGATATTTCGGTAATGGTTGTGATTCTTTTTTGGGTCTATTCCGCCCTGTATACACACTTCCGTAGCTCCGCGCTTGATGGCATCCTCTGCTTTTTTGATTAAAAGGTCATGACCGTGGTCATAGGCATCTTCGTCGTCACGGTGGCGGGAAAAGCCGCAAAAACTGCAGCCCACGTAACATACGTTCGTGAAGTTCATGTTTCTGCAGATAACAAATGAGACGTCATTACCATTGTCTTCGAAACGAGCAAGGTCGGCGGCACGACATAAAGCCCAAAGGTCTGGCCCTTCCGTTGAAAGGAGCTTAGCCGCTTCTGCTTCACTTAACTCACGACCGTCGAGTGCGTGGTCAAGGATTTTACCAATTTCGGGAGTTACGTCCGCGTAAAGTCTCTCTAGCACTTAATTTCACTCCGGCCGATCGACCATAGGGTGGGAAAACGATTCAGACCACTTTGGTCGATCAGTCTATTATGCTGTCTCTTGTCCAGGATCCTCTGTTTTAGCGTAGCCGTCTGGTCCTGCGAAAGCCTTAATTCGCTCTAGCATAGCTGTTTCAAAAAATTCGGGACGAGCAATATGATCGGGGTAGACGGGCAGGCGAAAGACCAGCTCTTGTCCAGCCTGCTCCGTTCGGTCTTGCAGGTCCTTAAGCCCAGGCCAGGGAGCTTCAGGATTGATGAAATCTACTGTTACTGGAGAAACGCCTCCCCAATCGCTAACCCCCGCGCGAAGAAGCAATTCTAGGACTTCGGGTGCCAGATTGGGAGGGGCCTGGAGGTTTGCTTTCGAGCCCAGCATAAGTCGTGAGATAGCAATCCATCCTGCGATTTCTCTGAATTCCAGGGTAGATACAAAGCGCATGGGTGTATCTGGCTTTGGGTGAAAAGGCTGAATTATAACCTCTTGAATGTGACCATATCTATCCGAGAGCTCTCTGATTGCGGCAATTGTTTGTGCTCGTTCGTTTTCATCTTCCCCTATCCCAATCAAAACGCCGCTTGTGAAGGGGATCTTCAGTTCTCCAGCCTCACGATGCATTCGAAGACGTATCTCAGGGTCCTTGTCCGGTGCATATTGGTGAGGCATTCCCTTTTCGCGTAAGCGAGGGCTGATGTTCTCGAGCATAAGACCCATGGAGGCGTTGGTCGGTCGCAGAGCCTCCATTTCTTCTGCCGTAAGTATTCCGGCATTAGTGTGAGGTAGCAGGCCCACCTCAAAAGCTGTCTCGCAACCCGCGATTAGGTGATCTGTTGTCGTCTTATAGCCTCGTTTTGAAAGCCACTCCCTATGAGATCTATATGCGACCTCCGGTTTGTCGCCAAGACAAAACAGTGCTTCGATACATCCCGTCTTGCGCCCGCCTTCCGCGACAGAGGCTACCTCTGAAAGTGTGTAGGTCTTTGCTTCGGCAGAATCCGGAGTCTTTGAGAATGTGCAATACGCACAGCGGTCGCGGCAGAGGTTGGTAAGCGGGATAAATACGTTTTTAGAGACGCTGACGGTTCTACCTTTCCCTCGAATTTTACTTTCCAGGGCGGCCTCAAGTAAGGCATCGAAAATGAGGTCGTCTCTGAGGCCTCTTGCGAGTTCCACGGCTGCGTTGACGGAAAGAAAGTCTTCGTCTACGGAAGAACGAAGGGTCCTATAAGCATCATTAGATAACATGTGCAACCCGCTGCTTTTCAATGTCTTGCATTATTGCTCTGGTTTTTAGGGTCAACGACTTCATCTGAGCTCCAAGAAGAGCTGAAATGATACCATTCGAAACGTTTAGCGGCGCGAGAAGTCTCCAATCCAATGTTTTAATGTTTCCACAGGGGTTGTATGGAGAAAGTACCCGACCTCCTGATCAGAAGGTTTATGGTCACTAATGGCCCTAAAAAGCCCTATAAGAACGTCTTCCATGTCCTCACCAGGGATTCGATCGTAAAGTACCTTGGCTAAGCGGTCTCCTCTCTTAGAGCCACCGACCAACAGGACATGGTCATTTTTTCCGTAGCCATAAATTCCTATTTCCGCGGATGGAGGTCGGGCGCAGTTGTTTGGACAACCTGTCATCCTAATAACAGCGTCTACCTCGCCAAAACCCGCGGCTTCAATTGCCGCCAGATAACTAGGGAGAATCCGCTCAGCTTCTGTCATCGCGAGGCCACAGGTGGGTTTCGCGGGGCAGGCCATCGCGTTTTGCCGTACAGACGAAATCTCGTCCTGAGTATCGACTTGATGTCGCCTAAGTATGGTGTCAACACTTTTGGGGCTTTGTATTCCGCACAGTAAGAGATCTTGGTGTGGGGTTAATAGAACAGAGGCACTTTGGGTTTCAACTATTTCTCGGATAGCTTGCCGTCGCCTATCGGTTAGGCGGCCACTTGGTATGGAAATGCCGTAGTAGTATTTGTTACGCCCTAGGACGTGAGCCCCAAGGTGGAGGTCTAAGTTGGGTAGTCGACTCGGCACTGAATCGACTAAATCTATACCGAATTTCTTCCTAAGTTCTCTTTTAACGAATTCGATTCCGAGTCGACGAATCGTATATTTCCATCGCGCTTGTTTGCGGTCTTTTCTGTCTCCATGATCGCGTTGCAGGGTTACTATTGCTCGGGAGGCAGAAACGACTTGACTGCGTGGCACCCGCCCGAGATATAGACCGAGGTGAGCTGAAGTTTTTGGATTGTTGTGGGTGAGCCCTAGTCCGCCGCCGGTGTATAAATCCCACCAGTCATCGTCAAGGGATCTACCGAACTTCGCGGGAATCCAGCCGACATCTTGAGTTAGAATGTCTGCCGAGTTGTCGCGCGGGTGGGCAATTCCTATTTTGAACTTTCTTGGGAGATATTGTCGGCCGTAGACCGGTTCCTCGGGATCCAAGTGAAACTTTGTTCCGTCTGTATTTTCTTTAAAAACTTCAAAATAAGCCCGGCTCTTGGAGCTTAATGAGTTGGCAATCTCTCTCGCAAGTTCCAATCCACCCAAGTCTTCGTCAGGGGCAACTTCATACATTGGAGAAACCATGACATTTCTATTGACGTCTCCACACGCTGCTAGGGTTGCATCGGGTCGATAGTGTCGACTTAAAAATCTAATGAGTGGGGCGAGCGCCGGCCCATTTACGTGGTGGTATTGAATCGCCTGTCGAGAGGTTATGCGTAGAGAGCCGTCGGCAAATTCCGAGGCGGCATCGTCAAGTGCCCTCCACTGGTTTGGCGATAAGAGTCCTCCTCCTGGATTCTTGATCCTCACCATAAAGAAATATTCTTTAAGCTTCTTTCCTCGCTCTCCTCGAGCCTGCTGCCGGTATACTCCAAAGAACTTGGAGAGCTCTTTGCCGGTTCCCGAAAGTGTGGAAGACGGGTCTGACGAAAGTTCGCGAATCTCCTGCTCAAAGGTAGTTCCATCCGGTGAAACTAGGAAAAGTCCCCTGCTTTCTACCTTAATTCTTTCATTTTTAGACATTTCACGAAGATCAGCCGAGAGGGTGACTGTCATCGAATTCGGATTATTCACGTAACTCCTCCGAGATGTGGAACAGCCTAACGAAGTTTTCGTTAAATCGCGTATTTCCTATCTATAAGGTAATTTTTTGCTCTTACCTTTGGGTTTTCGGGTCGATGAATACGGGCGAGGGTGGCCTTCAGGCTGAGTGTGCCACCGTTTGTGCATCCAAATCCACTGTTCAGGTCGAAGGGCAATCGCGTCTTCGATACTGGAGGTCATCCTTCTCACGTTTTCTGCAACATTTTCGTAGCTTCTGTCTTCGTCAATAATCATATCTAACGAGGGGAGGATTCGTACGCGGTGGCGATGGGTTTTGTCAATCCGCTCTATGTAGCAAGGAACGACGGGTGCTCCGGTTGCCATAGCAAGACGGGCGGGTCCATCGCGAGTGCAGGCGAGGTGACCAAAGAATGGAACGAAAACCCCTTCCTTACGTGAACAGTTCTGATCAAGAGGGACTGCTAGGATTTTGCCGTCTCGAATCGCTCTTAGTGCTCCTCTAGCGGCATTGCCTCGTGTCAAGAGCTCGACGCCCCAGTGGGAACGAAGTCTATTGATAAAGCGATCGAACGATGCATTGTCTCTTCCTCGCTGCACGACCGAAATTTCAAGACCATGGGCGTGCATAAAAGCAGCCAATATTTCCCAGTTTCCTAGGTGCGCCGTGAGTGCGATTACGCCTCCGGTTGGTGATTCATTCTGCGCCTCCCTTAGGTGGTGCAGACCCTCTATGTCAACACGGTCTAGTAATGACTTGGTTGCATCGCCTCCAAGGGCTAAAAGCTCAAATAGGCCTCGGCCCAGGTTGAGAACGCTTTCTTTTAGAATCGAAGTTCTCTCGTCTTCGCTTCGGTCTGGAAAAGCTAACAAGAGATTTTGCATCGCTATTTTCTTTCGACGTCTCAGGCCTACTAAGTAGGCGAGTCTTGCCAGGAAAGAACCTACTTTTGGACGAAAAGTCACAGGGAGCCAGTTTGATATCATCTTACTGACGCCCGCTTTGGCGCTTACGGCCGTCTTCTAAGAAGAGGAGAAAACCGAGTTTCAATTTTAATCTTCGTTTGACTCGCGAAGTCGCGCAAGTACATTGAGATCTTCAAGTGTAGAAGTGTCTCCAACGGTCTCTTTGCCCGCGGCCAAGTCGCGTAGTAGTCGGCGCATGATTTTCCCCGATCGAGTTTTTGGAAGTGCCTCTGTGAATCGGATATCAGCCGGTTTAGCAATTGGCCCTATCTCTCGCGCGACATGATCTCTGCGGGTTTCTTCCAAC
>CAYOGP010000011.1:0-17658 GCA_964403555.1 uncultured Spirochaetales bacterium
GAGGACAACTTCTTGCCCTTTTGAGATAAGGGAGAAAACACCTTTTGTCGCCAACTTATCCCAGAGGTCGAAATCGAATGCATAGGTTGAGAGAGCTGCGTTGATTTCTCTCGAAAAATCAAGATCGAACCGCCAAAGGTCTTGATCCTCGATATAGAGGAGGAGGTCCGGCACCGGTTTGTCAGGTAAAAAGTGTTTCCAGGCGAGAACTGCGCCCGAGTGTTCGAGGTCGAGTGTGATTTGATGATTTTGAGATTGGAGGGAGTGCATGATGAAGTCCGAAGACTCTATGCGAGTTTTGGCGGTAATGTGATGGTCTACGATGTGTAGTAGGGCGGACTCTGTCACGAGGTGCTCGAGCTCCTCAAGCGACGGAGCGATATCGACGAATGCGATTTCATGCCCGATGAGCCTCCCAGGTTTTACGCGATCGTTGTGTCCACGTGCGACATAGGCAGCACTCCCGCCCCAAGTGTGGCGAACTGCCCAGGCTGCTCCAAATCCATCAGGGCAGCCCGCATGAAAGAAGCAGGTTTTTGGCATGCCTCAATCCTAGCGAACTGTTTAGGAGCTCTGGGTACATTTTTCGGTAGGCTCCGGTGATGAGCACAAGCTGTGTCAGTCATCACACCATTGAACTGCCGACTTCCGTTTCTTTTGAAGAAATGGTTGTAAATCTCGAAAGGCCAGGTTGTGGGACTTGGTGGCTTGATAGCAACGGAAGGGACCCTGCTTCTAGCCGATTCTCTTTCGCTGGGAATCAACCCTATGCTTGGCTTGAAAGTCGAGGGACTTGCCACGAGCTACGAGTTGTTCGCCAAGTTCGGCATGATTTAGAATTAGGAAGAAGATATTTTCATGGGGATCCGATTGATATTCTGAGGAGTTTGCTGCCGAGAACGGAATTCATCGGCATGGAATCCGTTCCTTTTATTGGCGGTGCGGTTGGAGTGTTCGGTTACGAGATCTCTGAGGCCTGGGAGTCAACAGGTCTTTCGCGAAGAGGCACAGAAAGACAGCCAGATCAAACGTTCGCTTTCATCGACAGATTGCTAATTAAAGAGCATCAATATGGTCGAATAACGGCGTTAGGATTAGGCTTTGGGGAAAGTGAGGCTAGTTCGCAGGAGCAGGCAAAGAAAGCAGCTAATGATATCTCAGACTTAGCCTTGACTACCCGCAACTGGTCCAGTGAAACAGTGAATGATAGACCGCCTGTTCTTGCGAGCCTAAAGCCTTCGCTAAATGAGCATCAGTACAAGGCCGCGGTAGCAGAGGTGGGTGCGTCGATAGCAGAAGGAGAAGTTTATCAGGTTTGTCTAACTCAGTCGCTGAGGGTCGATTTTGAAGGTGATCCCTTTCAATTGTACTTAAAGCTTCGAAAGGCAAATCCTGCGCCTTTCTCATCTTACTTAGATCTCCCGCGGCTGACTGTTATGTCAACATCTCCCGAAAGTTTCTTGAGAGTGGACGCACAAGGCAACGTTTCTAGTAGCCCAATCAAGGGCACTAGAAGGCGCCCCGGAAATCCGAATGAGGATTTGGAGGAAGCGTTTAAGTTGGGTCGATCGGAGAAGGATCGCGCTGAAAATTTAATGATCGTTGACCTCGTCAGAAACGACTTGGGGCGAGTTTGTAAGCCCGGGTCAGTCGACGTTCCAAGCCTCTGGCGAGTGGAGGCACATGAAGAAATTTTTCATCTTGTTTCGACGATTACAGGACGATTACGTTCCGGTTGTGACGCCTTGGAGGCGGTGAGAGCTTCCATGCCTCCTGGATCCATGACGGGAGCACCCAAGCTTGCTGCGGTAAAGATTGCCCGGGATTTGGAAGTCGACGGAAGAGGTTATTACGCAGGTGCTTTAGGCTATATAGATATACGGGGGGGGCTAGACCTCGCAGTCGTTATTAGAACTCTGTTTCTCGAGGACGGTCATATTAAATTGCATTCGGGTGGAGGAGTTGTCGCGGATTCCACACCGGAGGGTGAGTGGAGGGAGCTATGGGACAAATTGGTAGCTCTTCGCCGTGGTCTGGACGTGTAAGGGCACCGGTTCGATGTGCGGATATCAAAGTCGAGTTGGATTATTGGAGTAGGTTTGGATTGTAGGATAAAACTTTTGGCGTTGGATGTTGATGGAACGCTCGCTAGCGAAGGGAATGAAGTTACTTTGGCTACGAGAAAGGCATTACACCAGGTTCTTCAGACGGGGATAGTCGTAGCGCTGTGCACGGGACGTAGGTTTCGAAATGCATCCTACATCTTCAAGTCACTAGAAAGATCTCTGTACTCGGTATGTCTGGGTGGTTCCATTGTAAAGGATCCAAATGGGAATACTCTTCAAGCGATGCATCACTCGAGTAAGGACTTTGCAAAGGTTGTAGGAACAGTGCAAGCATCGGGACAAACTGCTGTAGCTCAATGCGATCGTCCAGGCATAGATTTTTTTATAGACGGCTCACGTCTCTGGAACTCTGAGACTTCTCGATACTTCGAGATGAATCATGCCTTTGCTCATTGGAGTTCTAATCTAACTGAAGAGTTGACACTCGACGTTCTTGCGATCGGTTCTTTTGGAGATCCAGAAGAGATGGCTCTGCTTGCGGATAGCATCAATGCGCAGTTCCCTGGAGAATTCACGGTACATGTTATGAAGAGTGTGGGGCCAAACTCTTCATATTGTGAAATTCTTCCCATTGGGATAGATAAGTGGGTGGGACTCACAGCTCTAGCTGGGGTACTCGGAATAGCCGATGACGAAATATGTGCTGTCGGGGACGAACTCAACGACCTTGAAATGGTTAAGAATGCGGGTTTGGGCCTGGCAATGAGGAATGCTCGGCCTGAGCTTAAAGAGATTGCAGATAGAGTTGTTGGAAGGAACGATGAGGATGGATTGGTGCCTTTTTTGGAAGAACTAGCGGCTGCGGGGCCGGAGGGTGCTTGTTAATCGAGGCAAGACAGTAGGTTTTGTAAATCCTTATCCGAAGTGGGGGTCTCCCCCTCTTCTTGAATAGTGGTAACCTTGAGATTATGCGTAAGCCACCGATTGGAACACTAGTAGGAATTGTTCTCGCGCTCCTTCTTTACAAGTCGGGGTTGCTTGGAGGCGATGCTGCTAAAGAGGATCGCTCCGATTACGATTCGGGTATTCATTATTCCTCTCCGGATGGCGAGGCGGCTTCAAGGACGAGTGCAACCTATATGGCTTTTCTTGGGAAGACGCGCAGGTTTGTTGAAGACGAGGGTAGTGTTGAAAGACTGCTCGAGGACGAAATGACTGGTGTGCGGTACCAGAGATTTCTTGTCAGACTTGTTGATGGTCATCTAGTAACTATTGCTCACAACTTGGATATGTCCCCTCGCGTCCCTGTCAAGAATGGGGACAGGATTAAGTTTATGGGGGAGTATGAATGGGATGAACAGGGTGGCGTTATAAGACGGACCCACCGTGATCCTACTCGACGCAGCTTCGGGGGATATGTCGAACACGCGGGAAGGCGCTACAAGTAGCAGGCCCGAGTTTTCCAAGAATATTCGGGTTTCAAGTCACCGCCAAGCAAAGACAGGTTGCTCAAAATGGGCAACCCGGGTACTCCTTCCCCACAGACAGATTTCCCTTAGCTGATACAGGATAGCTGCAGTGGGTGCATGCACTTCTGTGTCGAGCATTGGAATCGCTATAACCTTGTCTTTGCTTTCAGGGATGGTCTTTAAAATTGGCACTCCAGGGCCGTCTAGGACGTCCAGAGGAACTTTGTATACAGCCGCGACCTCGCCGGGGTCAGGCTTAAGTTCCGTGGCTGAGGGACACCACACGACGAAGGGCGAGATTACGAAACCAGATCTAGTTGGGTAGTCGTCGAGTCGGCCCAGCACGTCTTCTGGTCGTAGCGAGAGTCCCACTTCTTCTTGTAGCTCCCGAAGAGCTGCATTTTGGGTTGTCTCGTCCTTGTCTAATCGTCCTCCAGGAAGGGCCCACTGGCCACTGTGTCGCCTTAGTTTCGTTGCTCTTTTCGTAATTAGAAAGCAGCCTCGCCCTTCTTCGTCAGGTAATAGAACTGCGGTAACAGCTGCTGGTCGACGATCTTCAAGGGGAGCTTCTAGAGGGGTGTGTGATTTGAGGCCTCTGAGACAACGTTGTCTGAGTTCGTTGTTGAAGAGGTAGGGAGTAGACTCGATAGTTGTCATTTGTTTCATATGATAGCGGGCGAGTTTAAGAAGGGAGACTGTGCCTAGGTTTATGTTCTTCGCCTTTTCAATAACCTCTCAGGAATCTCAACTAACGATGACGGTCTCGTTTTCTGTTTCTGGCGAGAAATTTGGAACTAGAAACTCAAAAGTTCTCCTGGAGTTAGTGTTTCCAATCTGGGAAGTAGAGCTAGATTCTCGAGGCAGATCTTCTTAGAGAATTCGAGCCCGATATCAATTTGTTTGGCGGTACCGATACTCCGCCAAGTACTGAAAGAGTCAGGTGTGGAAACAGTAGAATCTGGAGACGAAAACGCGGACCTAGATGAGTTGTCCGATGGAGAGAGCCCTGAAAAACTTAGAGGTTTTGGGGTAAACGCGGGTATCGTGCAGGACATTCGTGAACGATACGAGGATGACCCGAGGTCGGTAGATGCTAGCTGGGCGAGCTTTTTTAATTCTTCACCTGAAACCGTAGACAAACCTTTTTCCGTTCCACTCGGAGGAACAGTTCCGGCAGCTTCTGAGTCCGCACGTGTTTCCGATCCACAAGTCGCGGATAAGCAGGCCCGCGCTCTCCGATTGATTCACGCTTTTCGGGCTCGAGGTCATCGGATTGCCGACACAGATCCTTTAAGCGGCAAAAACGATTATTTTCCGGAACTTGATCCGGCGCATTATGGGTTTGGAGCGGAGGATATGGAGGCTCTCATGCTGGCCGGCGATTTGCCAGGCGGGCCAATTCAACCCCTTTTCCAAATCCTTGATCGTTTGAATGCGACTTACTGCCGGTCTGTCGGGGTGGAATTTCTGCATATTCAGGATCCAGGGCGAAGACAGTGGTTGCAAAAACAGATGGAAGAATCTCGAAATACTTGTGACTTATCGGCAGAAGAGCTCTTGAGAGTTCTCGAAAAACTTTCGGCGGCTTCTCTTTTTGAACGGTTCCTTCACACAAAATTCATTGGCCAAAAGCGGTTCTCTTTAGAGGGAGCAGAATCCCTCATTCCTCTCCTGGATACACTCGTCGAAGAATCGCCAGGTCAGGGTGTTCGCGAGCTTGTGATTGGGATGGCTCATAGGGGACGTTTGAACGTGCTTTCGAACATTCTCGGGAAGTCGCTTGAAAGCATATTTTCGGAATTTGAGGATGTTGAACTAGAAGAAAGCCCTCACGGATCAGGCGATGTTAAGTACCACAAGGGGTACTCGAACGATAGACGTACATTAAATGGAGCACGAATCCATCTTTCTCTTACAGCCAATCCCTCACACTTGGAGGCAGTGGATCCTGTTGTTGAGGGGCGTACGAGAGCTAAGCAGATCCGCGCGAGAGATGAGGCTGGTCACTCCATTATACCCATACTCTTGCATGGAGATGCAGCATTTTCAGGTCAGGGAATGGTAAGCGAAACGTTAAATTTGTCTCACCTTGTAGGGTATTCGACTGGAGGAACAGTTCACGTCATTGTAAATAACCAAATAGGATTCACTACAACACCGAAGGAGGCTCGCTCAACACTGTATTGTACGGATGCTGCGAAGATGGTTCAAGCTCCCATTATTCACGTGAATGGCGATGATCCAGAGGCAGTTGTCCATTCTGCAAAACTTGCACTGGAGTACCGCCAACGCTTCAGTGACGATGTCGTAATTGATATGGTTTGCTACCGGAGACATGGGCACAATGAAGGAGATGATCCCAGTTTTACCCAACCTCTTATGTACGACAAAATCCGGTCGATGCTACCAGTTCGACAAAAGTTTACTCAATACCTAGTAAAAAATGGCCTTCTGTCGGAAGAGGATGTGAGCCGAATTGAGGGTGATTTAAATGATCAACTACGTGAAGCGCTCCAAGTAATTAAGACGACCCCTCCGAAGTTGGATGAGCCTTACGAGCCGCGAGGACCGTGGTCAGGATTTAACAGAGACCTGCCGGACGGAAAAGTAACCACTCGAGTTGCAATTGACACGTTAGATTTTTTAGCCAAAAAATTGGGGTCGGTAGGGGAGAATTTCGAGATTCATCCGAAGCTTTTAAGGCAGTTAAAAAAGAGACAAGAAATGATTTCGGAAAAAGCTCTGATCGATTGGTCTACTGCTGAGTCTCTTGCTTTTGGCAGCTTGTTAATCGAGGGGACGCCAATTCGTTTGTCTGGGCAAGATAGCTGCCGAGGCACTTTTTCTCAGAGGCATGCGGTTTTGATGGACCGAAAAACAGGTGAAGAGTACGCCCCCCTCTCAAACTTATCAGAAACTCAGGCGCGGTTCGAGGTATACGATAGTCACTTGTCAGAGGCAGGAGTTTTGGGATTTGAATATGGTTACAGCCTTGCTGATCCAACTACTTTAACAATCTGGGAAGCACAGTTCGGCGATTTTGCTAATGGTGCGCAGGTTATCATCGATCAGTTTATAAGCTCGGCTCACTCCAAGTGGAGTCGCATGAGCGGTCTCGTGATGCTTTTGCCACATGGATACGAAGGACAAGGACCGGAACATTCGAGTTGCAGATTGGAAAGATTCCTGCAACTTTGCGCCGAAGACAATATGCAAATTGTGAATTGCACTACTCCGGCTCAATATTTTCATGTACTGAGGCGGCAAATGAAGAGGAGCTATCGCGCCCCACTAATTATTGCCACACCCAAGAGTCTTCTACGTGCGCCCGCTGCTGTGTCAAAAGTAGAAGATTTATCGGATGATGAATTTCATCGCCTAATTGACGATCAGTTGGTGACCAATCCAGATGACGTTGAAAGGTTAATATTTTGTAGCGGAAAAGTGTTTTACGATTTATTGAGATTTAAAAAAGACGAGTTGTCGTCTCGTGATCAGTCACGGGTAGCAATTATAAGACTCGAGCAGTTGTACCCCTGGCCACAAATCGAACTCTCGGAATTAATGCAAAAATATCGAAAAGTAGAACAGATTTTCTGGGTTCAGGAGGAACCTGCGAATATGGGTCCATGGTCTTATTTACGAGACCTCATTGCCGAGTCTCTTCCGAACGGCCTGAGCCTGAAGTGCTCCTGCCGCGCTGCGAGTGCCAGCACGGCAGTCGGTTCCCTGCGTATCCACAAGCAAGAGCAAGAGGCATTGGTTACGAATGCCTTTGCAAATATGAAAAAAAATGGCATTTAATTTACAACCAGTTTTTATGGGGACAACGAGACAAACGAGGTAGGGGCTTTAGGATGTTGAAAATGAAGCAAGTGATTCCTATTTCAATCTTGCTGTTGCTGTCAGTCGTTACGGGCTTTGCAATGGGTCGAAGCGGTAGCGCAGAAATCAACTGGAAAGTTGATCAAATCGATCGCAATTTGCGCGTTCTTGCCGAAGCGGTGGGAGTTGATCTGGGACCAAGCGATATCGTAGGTATAGACGTTTCAGAGTCTCCTTTTTTGGGCCCCGTGGAAGCACCCATTACCATCGTAGAATTCTCGGACTTTGAATGCGGCTACTGCAAGAAAGTCTATCCAACTCTTTTGAGGATTCGAAACGAATACGGTAGTGAAGTCAAGATTGTCTTTAAGCATTTTCCACTTAGTTTCCATAAAAACGCATTACTTGCTCACCGTGCCGCGATTTCAGCTGGTGAACAGGGGAAATTTTGGGAGATGCATGATTTAATATTTGAGAACTTCAAAGATTTGTCGAGAAAAACAATGCTAGAGCATGCAAGTAAATTAAACCTTAACTCTCTACAATTTGAGGAAACTCTCGACTCTCAAACGAGTAAAGATTTAATAGACCGAGATATCAGTCTAGGCCGTGACAATGGAGTGACTGGAACGCCTGTGTTTTTTGTAAACGGGAGAAGGCTGGTAGGAGCTCAACCGTTTTCTGTTTTTAAAGAAGAAATCGAACGAGCACTCCGTGATTCGGCGTGATCCAATGCTATTCATGGATTTCGAGAAGGATTCTTAAGTAACGGTCAGCCAGGAAGTAATTTCAGGTCGAGCTGTCCGCGCAAGGCGTTCATCACTGTCAAATCGTTCAAGTGCTTGCTTTAATGCTCTCCGGCCAGAGGGCACTGAGGTGTTTCTAAAAAATTCTTGGACGTCTTTCTTATGTCGAAGGCTCCCAAGGTACGGGAGCGCGTCGATGGGACGCGTAATTAACATGGACGGCATTCTTCTCTCCAATGCTGACCAATTATCCTTGATGAACGTCCATGTTTTTTCTCTCGCTTGCGAGTTGTGGAGAAGTCGGGACAAGAGTATCGCTACATCCTGGGTGTCAATCTTGTCTCCAAGCAGGGAATTTAAGGTGTCCTCAGTTAAGGTTTGATTTCTAAACGATGTTAGTCCCAAGAGCATTTTTCGGCGGATTTGAGGGTTTTTTGCAGATGAAGCTCTTTTCCAAAACAATTCGTAAAGCTCATCCGAACCATGTCGCGCGGCTACATCGACGACATCGTCAATGAGGTTCGGATCAAGCATGTAGTCTTCCCTAATATATCGATTGCATAACTCGCCAGCTTTTAATACGAAGTGTTCGTTTTCCCCGATCTTTGCCACTAACTTGAAGAGTGAGGCTCTAGAAAGGCTTTCGAGGTTGTTTTTAAGCTTTCGTGTTAACCCGGTCTTCCTTAAAGGCTTGGCAAAACATGTAGAAATACGCTCCGCAAATCCGACAGTCTCCTCGTTTTTCAAAAGTAATCTGTCTTTTATGAAGCCCAATGGTTGCGCGCATGTTGCTAAAACGTCAGGGTCGGTCTCGCCACCTCGCGTAGTTACCAGGTCCAAATAAGTCGCAATCGAGGCATGTCCAGCTCTTACGATTGCCCATTGATGGTCCAAGAGCCCTTGTCGTTCCAGCGAAGGAAGTCGATCAAAATTTTTAGTAATCTTCGAAAGCTCTGCAGTGTCATGCAAAACTCTAAAGAAGCCGCTTTCGTTTGCATTTCCGTAGATAAAAGATGGATTTCTTTTAGGTATTTTCAGCGTTGCCGTCTTGGTTTTAATTAATTTTTTTATTTGTTTTTTCTTTCCAAACCGGCCTATCCACGGAATAGGCCAGACTTCTCCTTGTAAGGTTTTGTCTTTCCTTTCTTTTTGAGAGAAGGGCTCCTGAGAAAACTGGAGAGTTGTACCTTCAGATCGGACTTTACGGCTCATTCTTAAAAGAGGAAAACCTTTAGTCGTGATCCATTTTTGAACGATAGGCCCAACCGGAAAGCCAGACGCTTCGGACAGCGCCTGCCAAAGATCCGAAGCGACGGTATTTCCTTCACGATGTCGTGAGATGTAAGTTCGAACTCCTTCTTGAAAGACAGATGGTGATAGATAGGTCTCGAGCATGCGAACTACCGAAGCACCTTTTTCGTATGTAATCACATCGAAATTTTCAGTAGCTTCATCAGGAGTTCGTACTTTTGTATAAATTGGATGGCTAGATCGAAGGGCATCTGTGACAAGAGCTGCGGATCTATAGTGTTGAAAATCGTGCCACATTCTCCATTCGGGTTTCCAAGAATCAACGATCTTGAAGGCCATCCAAGTTGCGAATGCCTCATTAAGCCACAAATCATCCCACCATGACATCGTGACGAGATTTCCGTACCACATGTGAGCGAGCTCGTGACAGATTACTTCAGCTATTCGTTTCTTTTCATCCATGCTGGCAGTGTTCGGATCAAGAAGGAGAAGAGTTTCGCGAAAAAAAACTGCGCCAGCGTTTTCCATAGCTCCAGCTTCAAAATCCGGAACTGCGACAAGGTCAAGTTTTTCATACGGATACGGAATAGCAAAGTAGCGTTCCAAGAGAGAGAGCGTCTCTTTTGCCACATTTAGAGCGAAATCGCAGAGGTCTTCTTTTCCCTCGACGTGCCATACCTTAATTTCTGTTTCACCGGTGTAAGCTGCTTTTGAGGAACGCAAGTCTCCCACGCCGAGAGCAAAGAGATATGTTGACAGTGGTGGAGTCTCTTTAAATCGGACAGTTTTCCGATTTCCTTTTGTTTTGTTTGTTTTTTCGATAGATGAATTTGAAATGACCGTATGACTCTCTGCTGTGGTTACCTCCAGGGTGAGACGAATTTTCATCGAGGGCTCATCGAAGCATGGGAAAAATCTGCGTGCATCAGCTGCCTCCAGCTGAGTAAATGCAAAGCGTTTGTTGCCTGATTTTGCCAAGTAGAGTCCTCGAAGGTCTTTGCGAAGCTTTCCGTTGAACGACATTTGCAATTCTATTGAACCGACTGGAAGTGGCTTTTCAAAAGTTAGAAGAAGCCTTTGGTTTGGAATATTTTGTTCTAGGGTTCCTTCGATGTCTCCATTTTTCGACCTTACTCTTGGGCGATTAACTTTCAACCCATCACAGTGAAGTTCTATGGTCTTACGGGAACTCTTAATCTCTAGTCTGTAGGTTACAGTTCCTTTGAATTTATCACTTTTTTCTGGATCAACGGTTACCGATACTTTTGCTTGGCGGGGAACAACGGAAGACGAGAGTCTATATCTCGAGCTGCGTTGGATTTGATTCGATCCGTGTTTTTGTTCGTTCTTCTTCGTTCCCACAGCTTTTCTCCAGTTATATAATAGTCAGTGTAAGCTAATAGAGGCTCTAGTTGGAGTGATAGATATATTTAGATTCTGTAAAAACCTTCGGCATGAAGATCCGAAAAAATAGGTTAACTTTGATAAGAGGTGGGTAGCTAATGCGCGAGACATTTTCGAGCAGTTCTGGTTTTGCACTAGCGGCTATAGGATCCGCGGTCGGTCTAGGTAATATGTGGAGGTTTTCCTATCTAACGGCTGAATACGGCGGTGCAGCATTTCTTGTCCTTTATATCGCTCTTACTGTTTTTGTAGGTATACCGGTCTTATTGGCGGAGCTAAGCGTCGGGAGAGGAGCAGGAAAGGGTCCAATTGACGCGATGAAACATTTTGGAGGAAAACGATGGTCTCTTCTGGGTGTTTTGTTCGTAGTTACTGGCTTCCTAATACTCTCTTACTATAGCGTCGTTGCTGGTTGGACAGCGAGGTATGGATGGGAATCTTTAGTGGGTTCGTTGCCAGATAACCCGGCGAGTCATTTTGAACAGATCTCTCAAGGGATTCCTGCAATTATTTGGCATTTAGGCTTTATGGCAATAACTGTAACTATTGTGGCCTCAGGTATTCGAAAGGGGATTGAAAGAACCTCTTTAATCATGATGCCGATTCTATTCTTAGTTGTGTTAGGAATTGCTTTTTATGGTTCTACGTTAGATGGGGCTGCTTCAGGGTATCGCTACTACCTCGACTTAAACTGGAAAGCTGCTCTCCGAGTAGAAGTGTTTACGGCAGCCGCTGGTCCAGCATTTTTTAGTTTATCGCTTGGCATGGGCGCAATTCTTACTTATGCAAGTTATTTGAAAAAAGAGGAATCAATAACGCGACACGCACTTGTAATTGCCGTAGCAGATTTTGGCGTCGCTTTTCTTGCAGGTTTAATGGTCTTTCCATTGATCTTTGCGCTGGGTCTCTCGACACAGATTATTGGAACTGTTGGAACCGAAAATGATGTCGGTAGCATAGGCGCACTATTTATAACACTTCCAGAGGCATTTAAAGCTATGGGATCTTCGGGCTACTGGATAGGAACTCTGTTTTTTCTGGCTCTTTCCTTGGGAGCATTGACTTCAGCTATTTCTATTTTGGAAGTTAATGTTACAAGTGCAATGGAGTTACTCTCCTGGTCGAGGAAAAAAGCAGCATTATTGAGTGGTGCATTGATTTCTTTAGTTGGCTTAGCACCGGCGTGGAGAATAGAGATTCTTGGCATTATGGATGCATTAGCGGGAAATATTTTTTTAGTCGTGGGAGGGTTTGCTCTATCGCTTTTCGTTGGCTGGAAATCTATAGAGTCTATTAGAAACGTTGACCTCTCCCCTCGGTTACGAATGATTTGGATTTGGCTTATACGTGTGCCTGTTCCTATAGTGCTATCAGTAGTTACTTTTTATAGCGTGATGAATCTATGATCTCTCTTTCTTTGGTTTCCCTCTTAGGAATATTTTCGTCCTTTTTATCGTTTCTTTTTTTTCTCCCAGGCTTAGGTTTTTTAATCCTCTTCGTAAGTTTCGGGTTGACGCTCTTGTCAGGCTATCTTGGTCTTAGAAAGTCAATAAAGTTAAGCAAGAGCTCAAACACTTTAGAAGTCTTAACCTCGTCACTACATGCTGGAATAGACGGCTTATTATTAGGTATTTTTCGAATAAGTTTGAGAAGGATAGCCCACAGTCAATTTTCCAGGATTCGTCATGAGTTAACGATAATGGATTCTGTAATAGAGAAGGAAGGTTGGAAAAATGATCCCCGTGGCTATTACGGAGAGAGTCCTATCGCACCAAGGTTCGTATCCTCAACTAATCAAAAATGTGGTGGCTTAATATATCAACACCTTCAAAGCGACAGTACTTATGTCCCTCACTCTCTTTTTCCAGGTTCGGAGAGCTGGCAGCTGCAAGAAATTCACCGTACTAACCATGCTTGGTCAATGGTTCATGAAGAAGTCGGCCGGCCATGGGTGGTTTGCGTGCACGGGTTTGGTTTAGGTCGCCCCTTTCTTGACTTCAGGATGTTCGATGCTCATTTTCTGCACTCCGTAATGGGGTTTAACTTACTCTTCCCAATTTTAAGTTTTCATGGTCCTAGGGCACTGAACTTTCGAAGCGGAGATGGATTTTTTACGGGTGACGCGCTTGTAACACTGCATGCAATCACCCAGAGTATTTACGATATTCGGAGCTGGATTGCGTGGTTAAAGAATCAAACGGGAATTACGCCAAGCTTGTTTGGCATTTCTTTGGGGGCTTACCATGCTTCTGTTGTAGCTGCTTTGGAAGAAAATATTCCAAATGTTGTTTTGGGAGTTCCTTTAATAAACCCTGCTGATACCGTATGGTCACACGCTCCCGTTTCCTGGACAAACAATGCAATGAGAGATGGGCTGGGGAAGAAAAATATAAATAAGGTATGGAGTCTAACCTCGCCTTTAGTGTTACCTGCACCGGTTGCAACTAAAAAGAGTGTGTTTGCGGCTAGGCATGATTTGATTATTGAGGGCTCTCAACTGAAGTTATTCCTCGATCATTGGGGAAATTCGCGGTTAAAAATTTTCGATACTGGTCATATCACATTTCGAACGGAGAAAGGTTTCAGGAAATTCTTGCAAGAAGGTTTAAGCGTCGACTAAGCGAGTAATATTCTCACAAAAGTAGGTCAATGGGATTACGGTTTAATCCGGAAGCAACTAGGCAAAGGTCTGAATATTTTATCGGTTCACTATTCTCTTCTATTCCTGAGATTTGATTAGGGGTAAGAGAAGCTTCTATGCCATTTGCCTTAAGATTTGCAACTGCGATTGATCTAGAGAGGTCTTTTCGGGACCATCCCAATTCGCGGCGAAATCTCCGAACGCTTAAACCATCTGGAGTGACAAGGTGCTCGTTATCAAAACCGGTGTTTTGAAAGTTATGTTGCTCCCTTTTGTCCAAGCCGTTAGTTCCTCATAGTCGGGTTAGGTTATAGTGGATCTGAGATCTCTAGCTCAGCTTTTTCTTTGGTGCTATAGGGCCCGACTTAATCAGGAGATTATGGAGGATTTCGTACATGCCTTCGCTGTTTACACAAATTATTCAAGGGGATCTGCCAGGTCGATTTATTTGGGAAGATGATCAAGCGGTAGGGTTTTTAACGATTGAACCACTGACACCTGGTCATACTCTGATAGTGCCTAGAGTAGAAGTCGATCACTGGCTTGATCTCCCAACTAACCTCGTAGCTCACTTGACGAATGTTTCGCATAAAGTAGGGAAAAGTATTCATGATGCATTTGGGATGAGACGAGTTGGTATAGTGGTTGCTGGTTTCGAAGTACCTCACGTTCACGTTCACGTTTTTGGTGCAAATCAGATGAGTGATTTTGATTTTACAAGTGTAAATTTGAATGCGTCTGGAGAAATGCTAGATGAATCTGCTGATAAAATTCGTAGAGAGCTAGCGAAAGCGGGTCATCCTGAAGTGGTCGAGCATCGTTGAAAGCAACAAGATGTTAAATGCGAAAGTTAGAAACTTTGCTTTTCTTTCGCTCCTAGTATTTTTTTGCTTCCCTTCCTATTCTTTGGGGGGGAACGATAAACCTATCGTGATAATTATATCAATGGATGGTGTACGTCACGATGCTGTAAAAAATGTGGTCCTACCAGGATTTGAACGTCTAAGGAAGGAGGGCACATACGCGCGTGCTCTGCTTCCGGTATTTCCATCTAGCACGTTTCCAAATCACGTGAGTCTTGTGACGGGAACTTTCGCGGATCGACACGGCATAGTTGGCAACCAATTCTATGATCGGATCCAAGGAGAATTTTCTTATGAAAATGATGCTTTTTGGATCCAAGCTGAGCCTCTCTGGGCTGCTTGTGAACGGCAAAGTGTTCCATCGGCGATTTTCTTTTGGGTTGGATCAGAGGGGAATTGGCGAGGCTACAGGCCAACATTTCGCCGAAGTCCATTCTCATCTGAGGTAGGGGAGAAGGAAAAAGTTTCACAGATACTGAGTTGGCTTGATCGTGATCCCGAAGAGCGGCCGAGGCTTATAATGAGCTGGTGGCATGGTAATGATCGCGCAGGTCATCATAGTGGACCGGAATCTAAAGAATCGTTTGATGCTCTTGCGGAACAAGATAGGCATTTGCTTCAATTGCTCGAAGGAATTGATATGAGAAATCTATGGTCGAAGTTAACGTTGTTTATAGTTAGTGACCACGGAATGACGTTGAGTAGCGTGATGATTGACCCCTTGAAAATTTTAAAGAAGCAGAGTTTTAAGGTTAAGGTTTCTCATGGATCGTCAGTCGCGCATGCGTTTGTGGAAGACCTTAAGGTTCGTGAAAAGATGGTTACGCTTTGGAACTCTTTACCTCACGTGACAGCATACGATAAGAAGGATCTTCCTGTACATCTGCGTTTTCGTCATCCAGACCGTGTCGGAGATGTAATAGCTTTAGTCGAACCTCCTGCCAGGTTTGCTCCCCGTAAGGTGGTAGAACGAGGACTAGCAACGCTGGGTTCTTTGGTTGGTCGAATGGGAGGCGCTCACGGGTACGATCCTCACAAATTTCCCGAAATGCACGGAATTTGGTATGCGAAGGGACGAGGGATATCACCAGGGCAAGTGGTGCCTCCTGCTCGGGTGGTCGACGTCGCACCTAGCGCGGCTCGTTTGCTAGATATATTACCCCCGCGCCATAGCGAAGGTAGACGAATCGCAGCCTTTTCCGGCGAAGCTGATGCTAGAATTCAAGACAGGGAGGAATCACGATGAGACGGGAAGTTTTTAGCGAAGAGCATGAACTTTTTCGCGAGCAGGTACGACGCTTCATTAAGGAAGAAGTTGAACCACTAGTTCCAAAGATGAACGAAAATGGAATGAGTGATAAAGCGACTTGGCGTCGGGCTGGAGAAGAAGGACTTCTTGGAGTTAATCTCCCAGAAGAATACGGAGGAGCAGGAGCCGATTTCCTTTATTCGGCGATCGTGATCGAAGAACTGGCTTATTCTCGTTGCCACGGCCTTCACATCCCTTTGCATTCCGATATTTGTGTCCCTTATTTGAATGCCTACGGGAATTCCGATCAAAAAAACCGTTACCTACCAGGAACGATATCAGGCGAAATCATTATGGGAATTTGTATGACCGAACCCGGCACTGGATCGGACCTTGCGAGTATTCAAACTACCGCTATATCGGATGGGGGTGATTACATCCTGAATGGCTCCAAAACTTTTATTTCGAACGGTCAAATTGGGGATTTATACGTAGTTGTTGCGAAGACTAATCCCGATGCTAGCCCTCCTCATCAAGGCATAAGCCTCCTACTCGTTGAGGCGAATACCAAGGGCTTTGTCCGAGGAAGAAAGTTAGACAAGTTAGGTTTAGTCGGACAAGATACAAGTGAAATTTTCTTCGAAGATTGCCGAGTACCTAAGGAGAATCTTCTTGGTTCAGAGGGTCAGGGATTTAAGATGTTGATGTCTCAACTCCAGCAAGAAAGGCTGGTTGTTGGAGTTGGTTCGGTCGCTTCATGTAAAAGAGCGGTGGATGATACGATTAATTACGTCAAAGAAAGAAAAGCCTTTGGTAAAAGGATTGCCGACTTTCAAAATACTCAATTCAAGTTGGCCGAGTTGAGTACGGAAGTTGAAATCGGCCGTGTGTTCGTAGATAAACTCTGTGCTTCCCACGTTGAAGGTGAAGATATTGTGACGGAAGTAAGCGGTGCTAAATACTGGACGACGGATCTCCAAAAGAAAGTCACGGCTGAATGCCTACAGCTCCATGGCGGATATGGTTTCATGAAAGAATATCCGATAGCGATGGACTACGCGGATGCGGCTGTTCAGTCTATTTATGCAGGCACTAATGAAATTATGAAAGTGATTATCTCGCGGCGCCTTGGGCTCGGGTAGGTTGTGCGCCAGGAGAAAGTCCTGAGGTCTGTTTACAATTGGAGTGGCTCCTGGTTGTTTAGAACCTGTTTTCATGAGAGATTGCAGAAAACACTGCATGTTTTTGCAGTTTCGTTCCTGATCTTTGTAGCCTGCGATTCTTCTAACGAGAAACTTTATAATGTTAGAGGAGTAGTCGAATCAGTCCGATCTGAAGATGCTCAAGTTATTATTAGCCACGAAGAAATTCCAAATTTAATGTCCGCAATGACCATGAATTTCGATATTGCAAGCCCTTCTCTATTGGCTGGTCTGAAACCTGGTGACGAGATTGAGTTTGAACTTTTATTCAACGGTCGAGCTTATGTTATTCAATCATTAAACAAAATAGGAGAGGTCTCGTCAAATAAGGAACCTCTCAAACTAGCTTCTCTAGATGAGTTTCTTCCTTCTTTTACTTTAGTTAACCAGCGTGGAGAAATGATTAGTAGCAGAGATTTTGAAAAAAAAGTTCTAGTCCTAGATTTTATTTATACGAATTGCCCGGGTCCTTGCCCCGTCTCGACCAGTGTTGGAGTATCAGTTCGTCGTATGCTGGAGGATATCAAAGACAATTTTGTTTTCTGTTCGATAAGTTTAGATCCTATCCGGGACACACCAGATGCCCTCTCCGAGTACGCAAAAGCCAGGGGTGCAGAATTTGATAACTGGCAGTTTTTGACTGGCGACCTTAAAACGATTGAAGGATTGGTGTCCGCGCTCGGCGTTGCGAGGATCGGGGACAGTGCTGGAGAATTTGAACATACCCTGGTACGGTTCTTAGTAGATGGGAGAGGACGAATCAGAAATCGGCTTTTAGGGGCGAAATACAATCCCGAGGAAATTTCTCGCACGATACGCAGAGGCGTGGCTTCGTTTGGACAAAAATAGTTACAAAAAAGATGGTTAGTGACGAGACTCCCTCTATCCTATTATGGTGAATCGCATTTCTTCAAGTGAAGTTGAAACGATCCTTGAGAAGTG
>CAYOGP010000012.1:0-16868 GCA_964403555.1 uncultured Spirochaetales bacterium
GAGATCGATTATTCGAGTGGTCAGTCCGCCCGATTTCGCCTCCAAATTAAATTTATCCTCGGGGTAGAGAGGCGTAAGATTATCAAAGAGAATCTTTTGACGTGCCTTTGCAGGCTCCTCGAAGTTGATTGATTCGACTTTCAAAAGAGCGAAGTAACGCTCACCTTCTTTAGGCGGACGAATCTGTCCTCGTACCGTGTCACCAGTTCTTAAATTGAAACGGCGAATTTGAGAAGGTGAAACGTACAAATCGTCGGGACCATTCAAATAATTCTGGTCAGGTGCGCGCAAGAAGCCAAACCCGTCCGGAAGGCGTTCAAGGACTCCTTCCGTAAAAACTTTTCCATCGTTTTCCGTTTCAGCCTTTAGGATGGCAAAAAGCAAGTCCTGCTTGAGTCTTCCTGCTGCCTCTTCGATCCCCAAGGCTTCAGCCATCTCTGTAAGCTCGTGAACGCTTTTCGCCTTCAGATCGTTCACATATAGCCGCTCGCTTGGGTCCTCATCGGCGCTTTCGATATAAATCTCGTCCTCAGTAAACGGTTCATCATTCCGTGGAAAATCTCTTTCCCTGCTCTTGCGTGAATTACCATTACTCCTCCTGCTTCTTCCACGACCACGGCGATTACCGCCGCGACCCGCAGATGAACTAGAAGATTCAGTAGGACGTGTGGTGCTCAAGGGAAAACTCCGTTTGTAAGTGACTTAGTCTCATCCGTATTCCGCCTTTTAAACAGGTCAGCAAAGCTGTAAAGGGAGTAGTGCACCGATGGGGCTTCTGGATACATTCAGTTGGATCTCGTAAATTTGGCGGTTTTGGGTTGAGCTTCGTTTCCTGCTTTATTTGCGGACTCGATCAAACCGAGTCCCACCACGCTTTCCAAGCGAGGTTTTCGTGTCTTTTTGGCTGAGCCCGCCGGCGAAGAGCGTCGACGGGAACTAGGTCAACCAAAACTTATGGTCCTACTCGGGCGGTGTCAAGCTACGCCATATTTAACCTTAACCCAGTGCGTCATTCTTCCCGCCTTTTCTCCGTCACGCCGATACGAATGAAACTGGTCCTCTTTACACTTAGTACAAGAGTCCGGAAGTCGAGACTGTCGCGTTGGCGAAATCAATCCGCGCGCAAGAGATAAAGCCGCTAAACTACCTAAATTTAAATGGAAATGACCCGACCGAGAAGGCTCGAGAGTCTCCTTCAAGCCATTTCCGAACCGAGGTAACAGGGCGTCAACAACGGGCTGATCTATTTCGTAACAGCACGGCCCGACATGCGGTCCTATCAATGAATACACCGCCTTATTTGACGCAATGAGTCTCATAGACTTTAAAGTCTCCTCAACAATACCCGAGGAAAAGCCACGCCAGCCCGCGTGAATCACGCCAACTGCGGAGCCATCCTCGGAGGCGAGTAGAATCGGAACACAATCCGCTGTAACAATACCAATAGCTCGACTCGGATCAGTTGTTGTAACTCCATCGGCCACGGCTCCATTCTTCGGAGGAGAATCTTCGCGACCCCAGGATACGACAAACGAGCTATGGACCTGTCGTGGAAGAAATATATTGGAGGGCGGGACCGTCAGCTTTGTACCGAATCCATGTTCAATGCCCAAATTAGAAAAAAGTGGATGAGTTAGAAAATTCATTCTGCGCTCGGTCTTCGTTGTTCATCCAAACGACAAGTCTCCAATACTCGGCAAAAGTCTTCCGGAGGAGGAATATCAAACCGCAAGTTCGACCCGCGGGAAGGATGACAAAACCCGAGCACACTTGCGTGGAGAGCAGGGCGGCTCAAGGATTCCCAAGGCGTCCCCCTCGAGCCTCTCGTACCACCATAAACCGAGTCTCCGGCAATCGGCATTCCCACAGATGCAAGATGGACTCTAATTTGATGGGTTCTCCCAGTCTCTGGCTTAACTTCGAGCAACGCACCTCCTGTCTTTGGAAAACGTTCACGAACCTTCCACTTCGTAACTGCAAGACGTCCCCCTCTCGTTTTCGTACTCATACGTTTTCGATCTTTTGGGTGTCGTCCAATCCTAGTCTCGATTTTACCAGCCAATGCCGAGGAAAAACTTCGGACCAATGAATCATACCGCCGTTCGATGTCATGAGAGCGAAACTGATCAGATAATTTAATATGCGCTGAATCAGTTTTAGCGACCACCATTACGCCGGATGTACCTCGGTCTAGTCGATGAACGATGCCGGGACGTTCAACTCCACCGATGCCGGACAAATCGGTACAGTGATGTAGTAAAGCATGGACCAACGTTCCACTTGAGTGTCCCGGGGCGGGGTGCACGACTAGTCCCGCCGGCTTATTCAAAACCAGCAAGTCAGAATCCTCAAAAAGAATGTCAAGTGGAATAGACTCAGGTCGCAAAGTGGAGGTTACTAGCTTTGGCTTTCTAGCCCTAATTTCGTCACCGAGCGAGAGCCTTTCGCTAGGGCTCACCTCTTTCGCATTTCGAAAAACATGGGACTGTTCGATCCATCGCTTGGCCTCGGATCTACTAATTCCTGCGAGCGAAGCCAAGACGACGTCCAAACGTTCGCCTGCCTCCTCACTCGAAACTTCGTAAAGTAAATCTCCGGCCTGTTCAATCAAGGAACACCTTCGAAAACTGCAGGGAAGAAGTCATTGTTTTGAACGCTTCTGCCTAATCGGATCTAACTGGCTCTTCTCAAGTGCTGTCATATAGTCGGTTACCACTCGCTCCTGCGGTATTCCAATACAGCGTGCGTATCCCGCCACAAAACCTCTCACATAAACAGATGCCGGAAGCGCTTCGTGGTTGTCGTCTTCAAGATTCTCGAGATGCGTCCGGCCAATCCTGGTGACCTCAGCAATTCGATTCAGTGTAATGCCCCGCTCGAGCCTAGCTCGTCGGAGACCGGCGCCATTAAAGGGAAGTTCATCCTCGACCCCCAGAGGCGTGAGCTCTCCCGTTTCGCGAGCTATTTCCGGCTGCAATTTCTCTACCGCCGTTACTGCGTTCAATGGCGACTCTTCCTGGGGAACAACCTCGTGTTGCGAGTCGTAGGTGGATCGCTCTTGGTGGGAAGAAAGAACTCGATATGCTTCTTCAATTTTATTGCGGAGCGCTAACAATTCATCATCATCGTATAACGAGTAAACCGCCAGAGAGCTTTCCGAGTAGGTTTCCAAGGCTAGGCGATACGCACGCAATATATCCTCATCAGTTGCATCAGGTGATACACCGAGAATTTCATAGTGAGAGGATGGACCGGGTATCATCGCAAATATTATCTCCACTCAATTTGTTTGAGTAATTTCCGTGCGATACGATTTAAATATATAGAGGCATCTGCTTCCGGCATAGACGCAACAATCGGCGCTCCTTTTCTCAAAGCTTGTCTGACTTTTTCGTCGTTGTTTATGTAACCAAGGTAGTCCGCGTCTACACCAAAAAATCTTTTACATACCTCGCCTACCGAAAAGCCTAACCTTACATCCTCTGCCGTCAGGACGTCATTTATAATAATCCGAGGAGAGAAATCTTTTAGCACTTTATTAAACCGACGCGCCTCCTGCGGATCGATAGATCTTACCAGTGGATGAAGATCGGCAGGAGTACGAACTCCGAGATCATTTCGCTGATCCATAGCCTCCCTTACACATGCCTGTACTTCCGGTTTTAGCATGGCTAACTCCATCTTGCGGAGAATCGCTGAACGCAGGAAGTTATACGCATTTTCCATAGAAGTAGGTTCAGGCTGAATAACCAAGATAGCCACGTCAGATACAGAAAAATAATCAACATTCGAAGCGTGGGTGCCGGCACCACAATCGAAGATAACCAAATCACAATCCAAGTTCTGCACAGCTTTAAGCAATTTTCCTCTCCGTTCAGAGCCGGGCTGTGCGTGCGTCAAGTGACCTTGTGTTGCTGGAATAAGTCTCAAGTTTTCAAAATTAGTACCGACAAGCAAAGATTCAAGTGACTCTTCGCGTCCGGACACAAAATCAGCGAGTGTGTTACTCGATTCCCGTACACCGAGCCACGTGTGCAGATTTGCTCCCTCAAGATCCGTGTCAATCGCAACAATTCTCAAACCTGACTCAGCGAGAGTTACTGCCAGGTTGGCAGAAATGAACGTCTTACCGACACCACCTTTACCGCCGGCTAGCGCAATAGTTCTAGGACCTCTCGGATATCGCCGTCGCCCCTTCACCTTTGTCTCTCACTTCCAGGTTCGCAATTAGGTAAAAGGAGAGGCCAAGCGAAAAGTCTTAGCGTGATAATTTTTGTATGCTTCCTATTCGGCAAGTTCTGCATTCCAATAGGAGGCATCAACTACACTAAGGAAAGGGCGCCATTGCTCGTGACGCACAGCCGTCACTCGCAGATGAGAAAGAGGGGTCCAACGCGGCCGCTCGGGACTGCCTAGCAACTGCATTCCCGCCTGAGAGGGGGTACGTCCGCCCTTTTTGCCGTTGCAGTCAATGCAGCTTGTCACGACATTCTCCCATGTGCTCTTACCCCCGCTGGAGCGTGGTACAACATGATCAAGATTCAACTCAGCTCGCTCAGGCTTCTTGCCACAATATTGACACTGAAAACCGTCTCGGCTCATTATGATTAATCGACTAAAGCGAACATGTCTTTTAGGAAGTCGATCAAACGCCACCAAAACAATTACCCTCGGGATCAGAATATTGCCTCTAATGGTTCCAATATTCTCACCTTCCTTCAGACCCGAAAGCTGGTGCCATCCATCGAAATCGAAAGTCTGAAATTCTTCATCCACCGCACGAGCCGCGCCCTGGTAAAGAAGAGAGAAGGCGCGCCTCACCGACGTCACATGAACGGGCAAATAAGACCGATTTAGAACCAGTACGCTCGTATTCAACATGTGTGACCAGAGTACAAGAGGGTAAGGGTCTCGCGCACCTACCAGGCTGGAATCACCAAGATTTCGTTACCCTTTTTTTCTCGAGTGCTTGGAAAGTAGATCTTTCACGGAATTACAAATGATCTCATTGTCTCCGGAAAGTAGTGTCCGAACGTCAAATAGGACAGAATTATCCTGGATTCTCGCCATAATAGGCACAGGGCAACTTCTTAGCTGTCTCGCCAAGGACTCCACTCCTATTGGTGCTCTTCCTATTCGCACTACCGCACTCTCAACTGCAAACCCCGGCACACTACCTCCTCCAACGGGTGCAGTTGCTTTCTCCACCTGGACGAAGAGGCCGGGAACTTCCAAGCCTTCGAGGAGGTGCCCTAGATTTTGGGCATTCTCCAGTAGCTTCTCAATCCTCACAGAAAGTTGGAACCATAGAGGGGGGCCCTGAGCGGAATCTCTAGAAAGAGTATCGCGGAGGGTAGCGTCCAAGGCCGCTATCGAGAGTTTGTCGAGGCGTAGCGCTCGTGCGAGTGGATTAGATTTAAGCGCGCGGATAATATGATTCTTACCCAAGACAATTCCCGCCTGAGGCCCGCCTAATAATTTATCCCCGGACAAGCAAATAGCGTCTACACCTGTATTTAGGCGAGAAGAGACATCGGTTTCACGCGGTAGTTCCCACTTCTCATCGCTAGCGAATAGCCCGCTTCCCAAATCTTCGACAACTGGGATGGAAGCCTTTTTACCGAGATCAACCAAAGCTGCAAGAGGAACCTCTTTTACATAACCATGTTGTTGGAAATTACTAGGGTGAACTTTAAGAAGCAGACCCGTATCTGTGTTAATGGCCTCTTCGAAGTCTCTTAGGTGTGTGCGATTAGTTGTACCTACCTCTCGTAAAATGACGCCTGATCGACTCAAAATATCGGGAACTCTAAATGACCCGCCTATCTCAACAAGTTCCCCGCGTGAAACGATGACTTCTCGGCCTGCCGCCAGTGTATTCGCTAATAACAAAAGAGCCGCCGCGTTGTTATTAACTGCAAATGCCGACTCAGCACCCGAAACGATGCGCAATAAACGCTCTAGGCGGCTAAGACGGTCACCTCTGCGCCCAGACTTCAAGTCAACCTCGAGGTCGGTATACCTTCCTGCCACTTCTGATATTGCCAAGCTGGCAGTTTCAGAAAGAGGCGACCTGCCAAGGTTAGTGTGAATTAGCACCCCGGTCGCATTCACGACTCTACGGGGATGTGGAGTACACAAATCTCGAGCAAGTTCCTCTGCTCGCTTTTTCAGATCGACGGGTTTGGCGCCAGTCTCAATATTATTACGAGCTTCGGAAATGGCCTCCCTCGATGCGTGTTTAATTGCCCACGACGAAAGATCTGGATACTCCTCCTTAAGAGAATTTATCAACATATCTACTTGAGGAAGCTCCCGTCGCGGATCTGCCTTGACCTGAACGTCGCGATCCATGATGTTTCCCCCTGATGAGTTTGAGGCGGTCTTAGTCACCGTCACCTGACCTGTCGTGATTTGACAGTAAAAGTCACTCCTGGATGGCTGCTACACTGCGACCACAGGCCTAGAGCCTAGGACGGAAGACGGCAGCTGCGCCAGCCCGACCGGAACGGTCCAGAAATGGCCGAGCTCTCCAGAAGTAAAAGATCAAAGCTGGATGGTAACAAAGCCAGAAAAGGGGATGGGCACGAAAAAGCTCAGTATCCGGTCCGCTAGTTAAATAAATGAGGCGGCTAATTAGTGTCGGAACGCAAGGCGGGGGCCTGCGAGACCACGAGTCACTGGACCTGGAAACAAGACCCTAGGAAATGTTGTACCGCTTCGATCTTTTAACGAACTCGCGCAGGTTTTCTCGGCACGGTGCCGGATGACCTGGAAATAAGAACGCGCTGCATGCTAAATCGGAGGAAATGATGGCTAGTACGGCTATCCGAAATAGCGCAGGGAGAACTCCCAAGATTTATGGGCGTACCAAAGCTACGCGGTACGTATTGACTAAGACAGCTCCAACAAAACGCGAGCAAGAAAGTTTTGAGCGGACCCATGCAATTTTCAGATCATCGGTCATCGCAATAAGAGAGAGTAAGAAAAACACGTGTTCCTTGAGAGGGTTGCAACACCTTCTCATCGCCTGAAACCCCGCCGCCGCCCTTTGTGCGGAATATATACTTGCACTTTCTGACGAAAGCTTAGCTTGCTCGCCTACACCGAGGCTTAGCCTCAGGCGAGGGCAAAAATGCAGAACGAAATCTTAATAAACGCGTCTCCGGGAGAAACGCGAGTTGCAATCCTCGAACACAATCAGTTCGTAGAATTCCATCTCGAAAGGGCCAAAAGTCGGGGTGTCGTGGGCGATGTAGTCCTCGGTCGAGTAAACCGTGTCCTTCCTGGCATGCAGGCCGCTTTCGTCGATATCGGCCTAGAAAAAGCAGCATTTCTCTATGCTGGCGATTATGTGGAGGATATCGAGCGGCTCCCGACCTCTGGAAGCAACCGTGGCGGAGGAAGGAGAGGTCGGGGACGACAGGGTAATCGAAAGACTGTGCCAAATATTGAAGAAGTCTTAAAGGAGGGACAAGACATCCTGGTTCAAGTCGCCAAGGACCCGATTGGAACTAAGGGCGCACGCATCACTTCTCATATCTCGATTGCCGGACGACACCTAGTCTTGACGCCATGGGCCCAACGCGTGGGGGTCTCTCGACGTATTGATTCCGATAAGGAGCGGCGAAGATTGCGAGAAGTCGTCGAAAAAATTCGGCCAAAAGACCTCGGTTTTATAATACGAACGGCCGGTGCAGGTACGCGCGAGGCTGACCTTGAAGCAGACGTACGTTACCTCACCGCTGTATGGGACGATATTCAAATCCTCAAGGACCAGGTACGAGCTCCGTCACGACTATATACCGAGCCCGATCTCCCGCTCAAAGTGATTCGCGATGTTGCTAATTCCGACACGAAACGAATCGTAGTAGATTCGGAAGGTGCACATCAAGAAATGAAAACCTTTGTAAGCCGGTTTGTTGCAGATCCTAAGCCAAGAATCGAACGATATGAGGGTCTGATTCCAATCTTCGACCATTACAAGATTGAAAGTCGCATAGACTCTAACTTGGGACGTAAAGTATGGCTGAAGAGTGGCGGCTCTATAATTATTGATCAGAGCGAGGCCCTAACAGCTATTGATGTCAATACTGGTCGCTATGTTGGCAAGCGAGACCTCGAACAGACTGTTCTAAGAACTAACTTAGAGGCTGTAAAGGAGGTGGTCTATCAACTTCGCTTTCGGAACATTGGTGGCTTAATCATTATCGATTTGATTGACATGGAAAACATGGAGAGTCGAGAAAAAGTTAACAAGGCCCTGCAAGACGCCTTACGTCAAGACAAGGCTCGGACGAACATACTCAAGATTTCAGAGCTCGGCCTGGTAGAAATGACGAGGAAAAGGACTCGCGAAAATCTCGTTCAGGCAATATGTGAACCTTGTTCAAACTGTGAAGGGAAAGGGTATCTAGTATCAGCAGAAAGCATCGCCCATAAAGTTCTACGAGAAATTAAGAAAGACCTCCGCCTCTTCTGCGGAAATAAGGTGGCCGTCGAAGTACACCGCAGAGTTGCTCAGGAACTCCTCGGCCAAGGCCGAGCTGAACTCGAGGCGCTCGAAAAAGAACTAGGGAGAGAAATCGAAATCCGGGCCAAGTCTGAACTTCACCAGGAGCAGTTTCAAGTAACGGCTTTAAACGAAGGCCCTGCCATCAGTTTTGACGTCGCTTGGCTAAAAACGGGAACGCCAAAGAATAATGAGATGCCATCAGGAGAGGGATCAAAAACTGAAAATTTCGTAGCGGAACCCAATGAACTCGGGAAGAAACCGTCAACGGCCGGCGAGTCGGTGGAGAGCGAACCCCTTGTCGAGACTGAGGATTCTGGCAAGGACGGTACCGAAGCTCCGTCCGCCTCTTAAGGCCCTGAAAGTCTACTGAGAAATTATTCGGGAGGACAGGAAGATCGTTGTGGGGACCCTGGGGAAAGATTCTGCAGCTATCCATCCTCCACAAAGCCGTCTATTTTCTTTAGTCAGATCAGGGACTTGCACAGACGTTCTTTATTGCCGATACTGCCCAGCCCTCGAAGTGTTAGGAAAATAAATGTACGCCGTAGTTAAAACGGGTGGAAAGCAAGTGCGAATGAGTCCCGGCGACTCTATCCGAATTGAGAAGCTCCCGGGAGATATTGGGGAAGAGATATCATTTGACCAGGTACTCCTGGTGAGTGGAGATGGTGAGCCCCGCGTTGGCAATCCCGTAGTTGAAGGAGCAACGGTAAAAGGAACTATTGCCGCTCAAGGCCGCGGAAAAAAGATCATTGTATTTAAAATGAAACGGCGTAAAGGCTACCGTCGTAAGGCCGGTCACCGACAAGATTACACCGAAGTAAAGGTCGATTCCATAGAAGGTTAGCTACTGCAAAGCAGGGAGAAAAAGTTATGTCACATAAAAAAGGACAGGGCAGCTCTCGCAATGGCCGCGACAGCAATGGACAACGACGTGGAGTGAAACTGTTTGGAGGCCAAGAGGTTCGAGCAGGAAGCATTCTCGTGCGACAGGTAGGAACACGTATTCACCCAGGTCGTAACGTCGGTTTGGGGAGAGATTACACGCTATTTGCTCTCATCGACGGGACAGTAGCTTACGGCCGCTCCCGAGGAAAAGTAGTCGCCAGCGTTACACGGTCGTAAAGACCCTGCCACCTCGGGTGGCATTTGATTCAAGTAATCAAAAATTCGCCGCGAAAACCTGCAGAGCAGGAACCCACGCGCTATGAGAGACTCCAATATCTTCATTGACGAAGCCCAGCTAACTGTCCACGCCGGCAAAGGTGGTGATGGACACGTCAGCTTTCGAAGAGAAAAGTTCGCCCCAAGAGGGGGCCCAGATGGTGGAGACGGCGGTAGGGGGGGTGATGTTGTGTTAATTGCAGATCGCAATCGCACCACGCTTAGGGAGCAAAAATACAAAAGAGAGATCCGTGCAGAAAACGGTTCAGACGGCTCAACCCGAAACAAAACAGGGCCTGCCGGCGTAGAATCTCTTGTCTCAATACCTGTCGGAACAGAGGTTTTTGACAGTTCGGACCCCGAAGGCAAGAGCCTTTGCGACCTTTTGACACACGGGGATAAGTTCAAGGTTGCAGGAGGGGGACGAGGCGGACTCGGCAACAGCCGCTTCACGACTCCTACGAGACAGGCTCCGGACTTCGCTACTCAAGGCCGCGCCGGCGAAAAACGTGAGCTTCGACTCTCCCTAAAATTAATCGCAGACGTGGCACTCGTCGGTCTTCCGAATGCGGGAAAATCAACTTTTTTATCTTCGATATCATCTGCAAAACCACGGATTGCCGAGTACCCTTTTACAACTCTCGTACCCGCACTTGGGGTAGCGACGTTCGACGATCATCGTTTCGTAGTCGCAGATGTACCTGGCTTGATTAAGGGAGCGAGCCAGGGTGCAGGTTTGGGAGATCGCTTTTTACGACACATTGAACGAACTCGCATACTCCTACATTTAGTAGACGTAGGAAATGCGCTCCTTGAAGAGCGCTCAATACTCGAGGAGTTTAAAACAATTAGAAATGAAATTTCTAGCTACGACTCCAGTCTGATGAACCGGGCTCGGTGGATTGCATTGAATAAGGTAGATCTGATAACAGACCGGACGCAACTAAACGTCATTCAGCAGCATCTCGAAAGCTTGGGTTTTCACGTTTTTCGCACTTCTGGCGCCACTCGAGAGGGTATTGACAAGTTGATAATGAATCTATCAAGGTCTTTGTTGGAACGGAGCTCTTGACATGAGAGACACTGTCACAAAAAGTAAACGGCTCGTCATTAAAATAGGAAGTTCTCTGCTAGTGGACGAACAAGGGCCACGGAGTGAAACGTTCAAGGGAGTAGCACTACAAATCAACGCACTTCTTGAAAAAGGGCTTGAGGTAATTCTGGTTTCGTCAGGAGCTATCGCGATAGGAAGCCGTGAATTGGGCTGGAATCATACCGGTCGCACGATACCTGAGAAGCAAGCGGCGGCTGCAGTCGGGCAAATCGGTTTGTGCGAGATCTACAGGAGCCACTTCGCAAGGTATCACCGCAAGGTCGCTCAGATCCTAGTGACACGATCGGGCTTAGGTGAACGAGAACGTTTTCTAAATGCGAGACATACCCTAAATGGCTTGCTGAAATTAGGCGTTGTCCCGATCGTAAATGAGAACGACACAGTTGCTACCGATGAAATCCGGTTTGGAGATAACGATAATTTATCGGCTACCATTGTAAACTTGGTAGGAGCGGAGCTCCTCGTAATCCTCACCGATGTGGATGGCCTTTACGACCGCCCTCCGGCCCCTTCGGGACCTAAGCCTAAACTCATAGGTACGATAGAAAAGATCGCTGACAACATTGACGTGATAGCAAGCGGTCCAGATGGGACATTTGGACGAGGTGGTATGGTTACCAAGCTAGAGGCAGCAAAAAGTGCAGCGCGTTCGGGAGCGTCCACGATTGTCTGTAATGGAAGAGCGGAAGACTCCATCTTGAGAGCCACGCGAGGGGAAGAGATAGGCACGTGGATCGTAGCTGGTGACAAATTACAAAGTAGGAAACATTGGCTTGCATTTACAGCGAACACTAAAGGCACGCTTCAATTAGACGAGGGGGCCAGCAAAGCGCTGAAGGAAGGCGGTAGGAGCCTTTTGCCAGCGGGAATTCAGTCGGTTTTGGGCCAATTTAGAATGGGTGATCCCGTGACATGCCTAGATCCATCAGGGGACGAGATTGCACGAGGATTAGTCTCCTACGACGCCGAAGACATAAAACGCGTTAGGGGCCGCAAAGCTAAAGATATAGTAGGCGTGTTGGGTTATTCAAATGGAGACGAGATAATCCATCGTGACGATCTGGTATGGCTTGAGGGGCCTGAAGCGTGATGTTGCTAAAATATTATCCTCTGGGAACTGCGCATGGACAAACTAAAAACTGAAATATTAGACCTCGCAAAGAGTGCCCAGCGCGCTTCTCTACGGGTCGCTGAATTAGGCTCCGGAGAAAAAGACGCCTGGATTAAAAACACTTGCGCGCTTCTCCAAGAGCGACGGGAGATTATTTTCGAAGCCAATCGTGCAGATCTCGAAATGGCGGACAAAAGAAGTGTAGCGGGACCCATGAGGGCACGACTCGATCTATCAGGCTCTAGATGGGATGACATGATATCCGGCCTTGAGCAGATCGCCGAGCTAGAAGATCCGGTTGGACAAGTCACACGAATGTGGGTTCGGCCGAACGGACTAAAGGTCGGGCGAATGAGGATTCCGCTTGGAGTTATTGGAATTATTTATGAATCGAGGCCTAACGTCACGATCGATGCGGCGGCACTCTGCGTTAAAGCGGGAAATGCCTGCATCCTCAGGGGTGGGTCCGACGCCATCAATACTAACCTTGCCTTGGGAGAGGTACTTCGAGATGCCACAACGAAAACCGAAATTCCGCGAGAGGCCATTTCGGTTATATCAATGACCGACCGATCTGCAATCGGCCATCTACTAAGAGCTAGCTCTTTTGTAGACTTAGTTATTCCGCGAGGAGGTCCAGAGCTAATCCGGCACGTTACCGAAAATTCGAGTGTCCCCATACTCAGACACGATGCGGGAATTTGTCATATGTTTATTGATAAAAGCGCCCAGTTTGAAATGGCCAGTTCATTGATTTTAGATTCTAAATTAAGACAGGTCTCCGTATGCAACGGGCTGGAGACGCTTCTCGTGCATCGTGACACAAAAGATGACTTACTTCCTAAAATTTTGAAGATCCTCCTCAAATCAGGGGTGGAAATTCGAGGGTGCCCAGAAATTTGTACGATCTTAACTGAGGCAATTCCTGCGAAGGAGTCTGACTGGACCACGGAATATCTGGATACGATACTCTCAGTTAAAGTCGTAGATGGACTCGAGGAAGCTATTGAGCATATTCGAAATTATGGTTCTAATCACACTGAAGTAATCGTTACGGAAAACATAAAAACTGCTGAGAACTTTTTGGATCGGGTCAATTCCTCAACTGTAGGAGTAAATTGTTCAACCGCATTCTCCGATGGATTTCGCCTTGGGCTTGGGGCCGAAATAGGAATTTCCACATCTAAGTTACATGCTTATGGCCCCATGGGTTTAGAGGGCTTAACGACGGAGAAGTTCATTCTGCGAGGAGAAGGGCAAATTCGGGAATGACGAAGGAAATCGTTGGTATTCTCGGCGGCACATTCAACCCAATTCATGCTGGGCACTTGCGAGCAGCTGAAGAAACCCTGAAGCGCCTCAATCTTTCTAAAATCTTGCTTGTGCCGAGCTCCGTGCCGGTATTAAAAACTAAAGGCATTGGAAAAGATTTCATAGCTCCAGCAAAAGATCGTGCCCACTGGGTAGAGCTAGCAACTCGCAATAATCCGAGATTTCAACTTTGCCGAATAGAACTACAGAGAGAAGGACCTTCTTATACAGTGGATACTCTCAGGACTCTTTCGCTGCAACTCAAATCTTCAAAGCTAATGTTTATTGTAGGATCGGACGCGTTTCGCAACTTTGATTCTTGGTACCAACCAGACGAAATCCTTTCAATGGCAGACTTCGCAGTCTTAGCTCGTCCACCTGAAATATTTAAAAGCTTGCGAAATATCCTGCCCAGCAAGTTTCATTCAGTTTGCAAATTCTCAGAGAGCGAATCCTCTGCGCGGCATCAGTCTGGAAATGTGATTAATCTGATAGAGATTTCGGGCCTGGAAATTTCATCGACGGATATACGGAGAAGACTGTCACAAGGGTATTCTGTACATGGCTTGCTTCCGGATTTAATTATAGAAGCTATCGAATCTTCTGGTTACTTTTCGGAAGTAGCACTATAGATCAATACAAAGAAGACTTACGAACCCGTGAAAGGAGAAAACGAAATCAACGCGACGAAAGATCAAACGAAAGTATTGGCAGCGCAATCCTCAAGCCTCAAATCAGCACGATCGATCGCGGAGGCTGCTATCGATCGGAAAGGAATGAACGTTGTGGGGCTTGACGTGCGAAAACTAACTTCATTTACCGAAGTATTCGTCATTGTAACAGGAACATCTGATCAACATGTTCGGTCTCTTGCGGATGCTGTCTTAGAACGAGGGCAGAATTTAGGACACCATAAACTCGGTGCCGAAGGGTACGAAGAAGGACGTTGGGTACTCCTCGATTTCAATGACGTAGTGGTTCATGTGTTTCAAAAAGAAACGCGAGATGAATACGATCTCGAGAGGATGTGGAGCGAGGGGGACTTAATTGACTTCGAAGACCTCAAATAGTGCAATTCGGCGCTCCTAGTAATCAACATAAAAAGGCAACTAGTCTCTCTTTGCATAACAAACTAATATAAAGCTTCACACTTAGGAACCAATTTGTTAATCAATGAGAAGAAGTATTCTTTCGATGATCTTCCACCGCCTCAAGTATTGCCTTTCTCAACCTCTCCGGATCTACAGGCTTCTTGAAAATAACTCCCTCGAGACCTCTCATTCGACTCCGTTTTATAATGTGATCCTTATCGTAATGAAATGCTGTCATCATTAGCATTGGAAGGTGGGGGTAACGATTTTGGACTACTTTAAAAAGTTCATACCCATCCATGTTGGGCATCACAACATCTGAAAGGACAATATCAAATTCAATTTCCGACAGTAATTTTAAAGCTTGTGCACCATCACTAGCTGTTCTCACCACGCACCCATCTCCTTCTAATACCTCCCTAAGAGATTGCGCAATACCGAGATCGTCATCAACCACTAAGACACGAAGGCCAACAAGTCTTTCATCAACCTTTACGCTTTTGGCCTCCACACTTCTCAGATCGATCATCCGGGCGGGGCCTATATAGTTGACCGTTTCGTAATTTTCTGCGAGCGCCATCTCGCCGAGACGAGTAAGAATTTCCGAAACACGGCCTATCTCTCGACGGATCGCATCAATTCTTTCAGTTTCGACTGAAGAGTCTGTTTCTCCTGCTAAATTCTCTAAATCCCTCTCGAGAAGTTCTGCCTGATTGACGATTACTGCTAAGGGGTTGTTAATTTCATGCGAGAGGCCCACAGCTACTTCACCGAGTACCGCTAATTGATCTCTACGTAGTATCTCTCGGAGATCTTTTGCAAAACCGATTGTACCATCTTCATCGCCTTCTTCTCCAAAAATCAAAGTCCCTGAAATAGCCACAGGAATCTGAATTCCTTCTTTGGTTTGAAATTGTGTCCTAAATGTCTGAACGCTTCCTTCTCCACCATTTTCAGGATCCCGCATCGCAGCCATGACTCGCTTAGCTTCTTCCACACCGGGATAAAGATTTCCTACAAAACTTCCTAAAACTTCGTCAGGCTTATAGCCCAAGATCGCCTCAGCACCATCGTTGTAATAAATCACGATTCCTTTGGAGTCAGTTGCAACCACAATGTCAGAAGAGTGGGCAATAAGCTGCTCTAATCGAGCTTTCATAAGCGACACAAATTCGCCCTATTCACTCGATACCTTGTTCTGACAGCCAACGCTCTGCATCAATCGCGGCCATACAACCTGTACCCGCAGCAGTTACCGCTTGACGGTAGACGGGATCCATTGCGTCACCACACGCGAATACTCCTTCGACATTAGTTCGAGAGGTGCCGGCCTCTACTTTGATGTAACCAACGTCATCGAGTTCAATTTGGCCTTTCAGGAATGCAGTATTGGGTCGATGCCCAATTGCGACAAAAAGTGCTTCAATGGCTATATCTTGTTTACTTCCATCAAGAGTGCTTTTTACTGTCACCCCGGTAACAAAATCATCCCCTAAGACTTCGTCAACTTCGGAATTCCAGAGAAATCTAATCTTTTCATGTTTTAGCGCGCGATCGCGCATAATCTTGGATGCTCTCAGTTCGTCGCGGCGATGAATGATTGTAACCTCCGTCGCATACCGTGTTAGAAAAAGCGCCTCTTCAAGAGCTGTATCTCCGCCCCCTACAACGGCCATTGCCTTGTCTCTGTAGAGAGCTCCGTCACAGGTAGCGCACGCGGAAACTCCTCGATTCATTAGTTTCTCCTCAGAGGGAATATCTAGCCATTTAGCAGAAGCCCCTGTAGCGAGAATTACGGCGTCAGACGTATATCTTCTCTCACTTGTGCCGATTCGGAAAGGACGCGTGCTCAAGTCCAATTCCGTCGCGTCTTCCAAAAAAACCTCCGTTCCAAACCTCTTAGCTTGATCTTGAAACATCTCCATCATATCGGGCCCCGTAACGCCGTCTGGAAATCCCGGGTAATTTTCAACATCCGTGGTAAGCATCAGTTGGCCACCGAATTCAAGGCCTGCAAGGACTACGGGCTCAAGCTCAGCCCGGGCAGCGTATATGGCTGCAGTGTATCCAGCGGGGCCACTTCCAATTATTACGACCTTGCGATGAGTCTCACCCTGATCTTGACCTTTTCGTCCTCCTAGCATGGGATCTAGTTCACCAGATGAATCGAGGGCAGCTAGATCGTCAAAGCCACCGACGTGCTGATCATCGATAAAAATCTGCGGAACTGTGCTGCGGCCATTTGAACGCTGGAGCATTTCTCCTCGCTTCGCTGGATCGGCTTCGATATCGATCACGATCCACTCCTCGCCCTTGCTTTGAAGTAGTGCCTTCGCCCGATCGCAATAGGGGCACCACGATGTCGCGTAAATCTCGATAGTTGCCATAGCCGTTCTTCCCTCCACAATTCGAAATGTTGGTCAGGCCTGAAGGTTCCAGCTAAATATGCGTGCGGCAAGTCAAAAGTCAATTAGGCCACAGATCAAAAGTTCCCTTGCTAATTAGAACTTTGAGAAATCGACTAGGCGCTCAAACGAGCCAGACCACGAGTTTATCCACTTT
>CAYOGP010000013.1:0-16604 GCA_964403555.1 uncultured Spirochaetales bacterium
GGCTTCGGGCGGACGACATGCTCGAATGTCTCGAATTATTGCACTTCCATATCGGCTCACAGATAACAACAATTCGTGCACACCGGGATGCTCTGCGCGAAGCAAGTCGAATTTTTGTAGGATTACATGAACTCGGTGCGAAACCGAGGATGCTCGATGTAGGTGGCGGACTAGCCGTTGATTACGATGGCTCCCAGACAAATTTTCATTCATCTAAAAATTACTCAGCACAAGAATATGCCAACGATGTCGTGTCCGAAATAAAAAACACCTGCGATGAAGAAGGCATCGATCATCCTGACATTGTCACGGAGTCCGGTCGCTGGATGACGGCCCACCATTCCGTACTCATCTTTGATGTCCTTGGTGTTGATGAAGTCGGCGTAGATCCGCAACCGGGCGTAGCAAACCAAGATGACGCTCGGGTCATACAAAACATGTCAGCTTTATGGAGGAATATCTCGCGGAAGAATGTTCTCGAATCTTACCACGATGCCATTCAACTAAGAGAAGATGCTACTACCTTCTTCTCTCTTGGCCAATTAAGACTGAAAGATCGCGCTCGTGCAGAACGACTTTTCTTCTCGTGTGCGAAGAAAATCCAACGCACTGCCCTCGAGCTCAACACACTTCCTGAAGAACTAGAAGAGCTAGAGCGCGGCCTCGCCGATATTTACTTCGGAAATCTTTCAATTTTTCAGAGTGCTCCTGATCACTGGGCTGTCAAGCAACTGTTCCCGATCGTCCCAATTCATCGACTAGACGAAAAACCAACCCGTCGCGGCGTGTTTGCAGATTTGACGTGTGACAGCGATGGAAAGATCGACCAATTCATCGATCAACGTGACGTTAAAGATGTTTTGGAACTACATAGCTTTCAAGATGAACCATATTTCATAGGGCTATTTCTTGTAGGGGCATACCAAGAAATCCTTGGTGATCTGCATAATTTATTTGGAGACACTGATGCCGTTCATGTTCGACTAGACGTCGATGGAGAGGTTACCATAGAGCATGTAGTTGAAGGTGACGCAATCAGCGAGGTAATGGCCTACGTTCAGTACGAGCAAATAGCTTTAGTAGACAAGTTTCGCAAAATCTCCGAAACAGCGCTCGAGAAGGGGAACATAACCCTCGAAGACTCGGAGCGACTAAGACGGCACTTCTCAGATGGTTTATCGGACTATACGTACTTGAAAAGAAATCTCTAAAGGTGATGGAAACGATTCGCATCTACTCCTGGAATGTAAATGGGCTTCGAGCCTGCGAAAAAAAGGGATTCTCCAAGTGGCTTTCACAATCCGAAGGAGACATCATTGGACTGCAAGAAGTTCGGGCTTTACATGAACAATTGCCTGAAAACGTAATCGACCCAAAACCATTTTCGAGTCATTTTTCACCGGCCGTTCGCCGTGGATACAGTGGAGTTGGGTTGTATACCCAAATACCTCCAAAGACCATCCAAATCGATTTAGGCGAAAAGAGCTTTAATGAAGAGGGGCGTATCCAAATTGTTCAATTTGGTAGACTCATCATCGCAAATGTTTACTTCCCGAATGGAAATGGCAAGAACCGTGACAACAGCAGAGTTCCTTTCAAACTCGCTTTTTACAGGAGAGTATTTGAGCACGCCGAGGCAGCCCGAAAGGCAGGAAACAGAGTTCTTGTGATGGGTGACTTCAATACCGCGCATACCGAGATTGATCTTGCCAGGCCAAAACAAAATCGAAAAACAAGCGGATTTCTAATGGAAGAGCGCCTAGAGCTAGACCATTGGATGGCTTCTGGATGGATAGACACTTTCCGCGTAAACGAGAAGGAAGGCGGTCATTACACATGGTGGAGCCAACGCGCAGGCGCTCGAGAAAAAAACGTAGGATGGCGAATCGACTACATACTCGCCTGCCCAGAAGCCATGAAGTTTTTCCAGGACGCTTTCATAAAACCTGATGTTACAGGTTCCGATCATTGTCCCATCGGAGTTGACATGAATCGCATGATCCTTGAGTAGCGACTAGGGTAAGTTTAAATTTTTTCCCGATATTCAGCATACTCGCAGAGCACGCGCAAACAATCAATCGCTCGGTGCGCACTCGAATAACACAAGAACCCTGTATCTCGAACTCCCTTTGGACCTGCATTCCCATATTCGCGATCGGTATGAACCAGCTCACTCGCTGTCAGAACAGGCTTCTGATACCGTTTTGCAGCGTCACTTGCGGCTTCAGCGTAGCGACGATCCTGACGTGTATGAAACTCCACAATGCGATCCAGGCCGTATTCGGGGAAGAACTCTCCTGATGCAAACGCATTTGCCTGACCAGACTGAATACCTATTCCAAGGTAAATCACCGCATCGATTCCAGGATGACCACAGACCAAATCCATCACTTCCGAAATCGTATCTCGGGTTTCGCCACCTGCAAGATCGATAGGATTAGCCTGGCTCCACCGAGGAGGCACGAGCTTAGATATATCCGCCTTAAGATCTTGCGGGAGTTGAATTAAGTCGAGGCTTGCCCTTGTGCATGCATCCGCAGCCAGTACACCCCAACCACCAGCAGTAGTAAAGATCACCGTGCGTCTGCCTTTGGGAAGTGGCTGGGTAGCGAAAGTAGCCGCATACTCAAAGGCAAATTCGACTGTTTGCGCACGAACAATACCCAGCTGTCTGCAAATGCCGTCAAAAATACGATCGTCGCTCGCAAGTGAACCTGTATGGCTTGCCGCCGCACGCGCACCGGTCGCTTCGGCCCCACCCTTCAAAAGAACGAGTGGCTTTTTCGAAGTCATTCGCTCGGCTGCCTTAAACAGACTTGCACCGTTGCCAACCCCCTCTAGATAAGTGAGGCCCACAGAAGTCTCGGGGTCATCCGCGAAATATTCGAGGTAGTCGGGCAGAGCGAGTTGTGCAGAGTTTCCAGCTGCAATCGCTTTAGAAACTCCTACTCCAGTGGAAACGGAATAGTTCAAATAACTCGAAACCAAATTTCCACTCTGGCTGGCAACCGAAATGCTTCCCTCAGGCGGATACGGAGCCACTATTTGGGCGCACATATTCACCGGAGTTGATATTACGCCTTGGCCATTGGGACCAGCTACAACCATTCCCAAGTCCTCAGCAGTCTTAACTAACTCATCCTGCCTATGACGACCTTCCAGACCAGTCTCCGCATACCCCCCACTCGCAATAAAGGCAGCTTTTACTCCACGCGCAGCACTAGCCCGAAGGAGTTCAACATTAGATTCATTGGGAGTGCAAACAAAAATCAGATCGGCAGCTCCGCTAGGAACTTGAGAGACACTTGTAAGAGTGGGTGTCCCTAATACCTCGGCCCCGTCCCGATTAATGGCATACAAGTTCCCCGAATAACCAAACCGTCGGAGATTGTGGTAGGCAACAAAACCAAATTTTCCCGGATGGGAAGATACTCCGGCAACGATGATGCCCCTTGGGTGGAATAGTGGCCTGAGCCTATCCACTGTATTGCTATCAGGCCTCTCGTTAACCACGAAGTCGTTATCAGGTTCCGTACCCCCCTGTTCAACAAGAGCATCAACTGCGATGGGCTGGTCACCATTAATTATTAAAGGATTGAGATCAACGGAAATTATTTCAGGGTGGTCAAATGCAAGCCTTGAAAGGCCTAGAAGAACCTTCGCAAGCGCTGTGCGATCAACCGCAGGCTCTCCTCTAAATGAAGAGGTCACAATGTGTGCTGCTTTCAGACCGTCGACAAGAGGTAAGGCCTGAATTTCCTTCAACGGCAGGCGAGCAAATACGGCATCGCCAATCGCTTCGGTAAGAATACCGCCCAAACCGAGCATCACACACGGACCGAAATTAGGATCGCGTACAATCCCAGCTATTAATTCTCGTCTACCTTCGACCATCTGGGCAACAAGTAAACTCACATCCCCATCATCTTTCGTTGCTTTAGAGAGGAGATCTCGTGCGGCTAATTGAACTTCTTTAGGACCTTTTAGGTGAAGCCTTACGAGACTTCTCTCAGTCTTATGAGCTATCCCCTCACCACAAAGCTTGAGAACCACGGGATATCCAATTTTATCCGCTTCTTCGACAGCCTCATTCGGCGTACTCGCGAGCAATTCCTTTGGAACGGCTACACCATATTCCGCGATTAGCTCTTTCGACGAGAACTCTGAAAGTGTCCGGGTTGATCTCATAAAGTCTTTACATTACCAGCTAAGTGAACTCTATTTAGCAAGCCTCAAACAGTCCCGCTGCGCCCATGCCTCCACCAACACACATTGTTACGATGCCATATCGGCCTCCCGTACGACGTAGTTGTCGAAGAAGCTGACCGACCATCCGGGAGCCTGTCATTCCGTAGGGATGACCAATCGAGATCGAACCTCCTAGCGGATTTAATTTCTCGTCAGGTATGTTTAATTCGCGCTGGCAGTAAAGAACTTGAGAAGCAAAAGCCTCATTCAGTTCGACTATATCAATGTCATCCATCGTCAGGCCTGCTCGATCCAGAAGTTTCGGAACGGCATATACAGGCCCAATCCCCATCTCATCAGGGTTGCATCCAGCCACCTGAAGGCCTCTGAAAACTCCCATGGGATCGAGGCCCAGTGCCTCCGCACGGTCAGAAGACATAACCACGGTTGCCGAAGCACCATCGGAAAATTGAGAGGCATTCCCGGCAGTAACCGAGCCATCGTCCTTGAAGACCGGTTTCAGATTCTGCAAATTCTCAATGGTCGTACCCGGCCGGTTGCACTCATCTTGTTCGCACAAATGTCCTTCTTCAGCCTGGTAACTACCATCGTCCTGCTTTACACCTCGAGTGACCGTAATTGGAGAAATACACTCGGCGAGCACTCCCTCCTCTTGTGCTTTAGCAGTAAGCTCCTGCGACCTCACCCCGTATTGGTCCTGATCTTCACGACTGATTCCGTACCGTTCTGCCACTACTTCAGCCGTCATGCCCATACCCATATAAATTCCGGGCCACATTTCCGAAACGCGTTTGTTGGGAATGTCCTTAGTGCGCATCTTGTCATTTTGCACCAAACTAATTGATTCTGTTCCGCCCCCCCAGGTTACGTCACAGCCATCCACAATTACGCGATGTGCTGCCATGGCAACAGCCTGCAGCCCTGACGAACAAAAGCGGTTAACTGTCGTGGCTGCAACTGAAGCATCTAAGCCTGCTCCAAGGGCGGCAACTCTCGCCACATTGGAACCCGCAGGGCCCTCCGGAAGGGCGCAGCCCATGATCACGTCCTCGATTTCATCTTTATCCAAGTCTGGGACCTGGTCGAGTGCGGACACAATGGCATGTGAAGCGAGGTCATCCGGCCGTGTCATGTTATATGAGCCTCTATAGGACTTTGCTAAAGGGGTTCGAGCGTTAGCTACGATGACTGCTTCTCTCATTGTGTCTCCAACTTAGTTGATAGTCTTTTCAGTGTTGCCTAGGAAGCTTATCCTAGCCCGTAACGTACATCTCGACCGCCTAATGAACTCTTTCAGAGAATTTTTAGCTGGCAAATTCACCGATTTGAGAAAAAGTCACTAAATCGGTGTGGGGGAAAGCTTGAAACCCGATCCGGACCCAAACGGGATTTTTACCGAACTAGATCTTTTCTTCGATCAATGGGTCGTAAACCCCATCGAGTCCACTTTCTTCTGGGATGTCTATTTTTGGGACAATCATCATCCCGAAGATTTAAAGATTCCTCTACTAATACTATGGCTCGCGCTGGGATCAATCTTTTTCACTTTTCGGTTTGGCCTGATTAATATTCGCTGCTTCGGACATGCAATCTTGTGCCTTAGGGGGAAATTTACATCTCCGAATGAAAGAGGGGAGATAAGTCATGCACAGGCACTATCGGCGGCTCTTTCCGCGACCGTTGGCCTGGGAAACATTGCAGGAGTAGCTTTTGCCGTACACATGGGAGGGCCAGGAGCAATCCTTTGGATGATCCTCGCTGGCTTTTTAGGTATGAGTGCCAAATTTGCGGAATGTACGCTCGGGCAGAAGTACCGCATTACCAGAGAAGATGGCCACCTGTCAGGCGGGCCTATGCACTATCTCGCAGAAGGCTTGTCCGAGCTCGGCCTAGCTCGACTTGGAAAAGTATTGGCGACCATTTTTTCAATCCTCTGCGTGGGCGCCAGCCTCGGAGGGGGAAACATGTTTCAGGCAAATCAAGCTTATGCCCAAGTTTCGGGTGCGATACCTTTCCTGAGCGGCAGCATCGGCTCTGCCCTGTTCGGCCTATTACTCGCTTTTGCAGTCGGCTTGGTCATAATTGGAGGGATAAAGCGAATCGGAGAAGTAGCCGGAATCTTAGTCCCTTTTATGTGCGGGATTTACTTTCTCGCTGGAGCGATTGTACTTCTAGCGAATTCAAGTGAGATTCAAAAGGCTCTCGAAATCATATTGCGGAGTGCACTTGGACCCGAGGCGGCCGCTTGGGGCGGTGGTACTGCGGTGTTAATTCAAGGGTTTAGGCGCGCCGCCTTTTCGAACGAAGCCGGGGTTGGCTCCGCACCAATTGCTCATTCTGCCGCCACTACGAACGAACCAATAAGGGAAGGCCTAGTCGCACTTCTTGAGCCCTTCATTGACACAGTAATTATTTGCACGATGACGGGACTCGTGATCGTCGTAACCGGCGCCTATCTACAGGAAGATCTTAGCGGGGGAATTCTAATGACATCCTGGGCATTTAATACTGTTATTCCAGGGTTTGATATAGTCCTCTCCGTAACTGCTGTCCTATTTGCATACAGTACGATGATATCTTGGAGCTATTACGGAGAGCAGTGTTGGGCGAACCTCCTGGGGAGCTCAACCACCCGGATCTACAAGGTACTTTTTCTACTTTGTGTTTTGCTCGGTTCTGTTATTAGTGCGCGCGCAGTACTCGACTTTGGGGACCTGATGCTTTTAGGAATGGCTTTCCCCAATATAATCGGCGTTTGCTTACTTTCTGGAAAGGTCAAAAAAGACCTCGACTCCTACCTTTACCGATTTAAAAACGGTGATTTTGTTTCCAAGACCTAAAATACATTTAATCCGGATTACTAAATTCACTCCTGCCTCAAGCTCATCTCTCTTTCACGCAAGACTTTGATAGTATATCTGCGTGCAAAAAAGAAAATTCTGGGGCTGGGGAATCGAAGGTGGCGGACCATCTCAGGAGGATATTGACCAGTCAATATCCTCGGTGGAAAAGCGCCTCGGTACATCTCTGCCTCAAACCGCGGAACCTCCGAAGGAAAATGAATTAAATCTCCCATCGATCCGAATAAAAGTTCCGGCGACCCTCTCTGCCATCTGTAGAAATTCTCCCTGGGAACGTGCGGCACACCACTATGGCGCAAGCTATAGGGATGTAGTTAGGGCATTTAGGCGGGAGTTTCCGAAACCACCTGACTGGGTTGCATATCCTCAAAGCGAAGGGGATGTAAGCTCTATTTTAGATTGGTGTGGCGATAATAAAGTTGCGGCAATACCTTTCGGAGGAGGCTCGAGCGTGGTCGGGGGAGTTGAAATGCCCTCCCTAGAATCGGGAAACTACGAAGGCGCAATAAGTATCGACCTTTCGAACCTCCGAAAGGTTATAGAAATAGACAAAACATCTCGCGCTGCTCGTATTCAGGCAGGCATTCTCGGTCCGGAGTTGGAGAACCAACTAAGGCCTCATGGGCTAACACTGCGACATTTCCCACAATCATTCGAATTTTCTAGCCTTGGTGGATGGATAGCCACACGTTCAGGAGGACACTTTGCCACGGTTTACACCCACATTGAGGATCTCGTTGAGTCAATCAGAGCCGTAACCCCTTCTGGAATCTTAGAAAGCAGGCGGCTTCCAGGGTCTGGCGCTGGACCGAGCCCTGATCGAATGCTTGCCGGTTCCGAAGGGATTCTCGGAATAATCACGGAAGCGTGGATGCGACTTCAGGACCGACCAAAATTTAGAGCTTCTGCAGCAGTTCTATTTCCCGAACCTAATGGATTCCTCAAAGGTGCAGAAGCCGTTAGAGAAGTTTCACAAAGCATGCTTTTCCCAACCAACTGCCGCATTTTGGACAAAACGGAAGCCTTTAACAATGGCGTCGGGAATGGAGATTCCGCCGTCTTGATTCTAGTCTTCGAATCTGCAGATCATCCCACCGACAAAATTTTAGAACGAGGAATCGAAATCTGCCGTAACGCAGGAGGGACAATCCTTGACAATCAGATAAACGCACAGTCCGGCGAGAGCTCATCGGTTAATCGAGATGGTGCGGCTGGAGCATGGAGAAAAGCGTTTATCGAAATGCCTTACATTCGAGATGCTTTGGTGGGTCATTCGGTAGTCGTAGACACTTTTGAAACGTGTATTACGTGGGACAAATTCCCTTCTTTTCATGCGAATGTCACCACCACTGTAGAGAAGGCTCTTCGAGAAATCTGTGGATCGGGATCGGTCTCGTGTCGCTTTACACATGTTTACCCGGACGGACCTGCTCCCTATTATTCGATCACTGCTCCGGGCATTTTTGGTTCGGAACTCGAGCAGTGGGATGAAATTAAAGCGGCCGCCGCCGATATCGTGATCAGCGAGGGTGGCACTATCACGCATCACCATGCAGTTGGAAGGGATCACCGACCCTGGTATGACCAACAGCGACCTGACATCTTTGCGGATGCACTTAGGGCGGCTAAGCAACAAATTGATCCTGGGGCAATCTTAAATCCAGGAGTACTCTTAGACCCTTAGTAATCTTTTCCGGTACTCGCACTGCAAAACCTTAACCGCGGAACTACAAAGAAAGAACGCCCGGGATATGGCAAATATAAACGATAACTACACTAAACTTCAGGCAGGCTACCTGTTTCCCGAAATTGGAAGACGAGTTTCCGAATTCGCGACATTAAATCCCAATGCAGATATAATACGTCTCGGCATCGGGGACGTCACCCTTCCTCTCGCTCCGGCTATTGTTGAAGCAGTACAAAAAGCCACGATTGAGCTCGGAAGCCCTGAAGGTTTCCGAGGGTATGGTCCTGAACAAGGATACGATTTTCTCCTAAACACCATTTCCGAAAATGACTATAAGAATCGAAATATAGAAATCGAGCCTGAAGAAATTTTCGTTTCTGATGGAAGCAAACAAGATAGCGGAAACATTCAGGAGATTTTTGATGCGAATTGCAAGATATGTGTGACTGATCCTGTGTACCCTGTTTACGTTGATACTAATGTCATGGCCGGTAGGTCTGGCCAATCAGACTCTCAAGGTCGGTACGAGGGTATAACTTACCTCTCGGCTACAGAGGAAAACAAGTTTTCTCCTGTTCCCCCAAGTGAGCGAGCTGATTTGGCTTACTTGTGCTCCCCAAATAATCCCACCGGTGCAGTAATGGATCACGAAGCACTCGAAGCCTGGGTTAAGTGGGCAATCAGCAATGAAGCCGTCTTGATCTTTGACGCTGCATACGACGCTTTTATCACGGATCCCTCGCTGCCCCGCTCAATATTTGAAATTGAGGGTGCTAGAGATTGTGCTATCGAAATGCGAAGCTTTTCGAAGCGTTCAGGATTTACTGGTTTACGTTGCGCATACACCGCTATACCCAAAGAAGTCTTCGGCTCGCGATTGGACGGCTCAAAAGTTGCTCTAGGAGATCTCTGGTCCCGCAGACATTCAACTAAATTCAATAGTGTGCCTTATATTGTTCAACGCGCCGCAGAGGCGACTTTTTCGAAGGCTGGGCAAAAGCAAACGCAAGATCAGGTGAAATATTACATGGAAAACGCTCGAATTCTACGAGAGGGTCTTTCTAATGCAGGCTTTGGAATATTCGGAGGTGTCCACGCCCCTTACATATGGATGCAGACACCAGAAGGATTAAGTTCTTGGGATTTTTTCGATCGCCTTCTCAGTCAAACCCACGTCGTAGGGACGCCGGGTGCGGGATTCGGCGCGTCGGGCGAAGGTTACCTTCGCCTCTCGGCTTTTAACTCTAGAAATAATGTCAACGAGGCTGTCTCGCGAATCGAAAACAATTTCTGAGCCACCTTCAGTCAATAACAAACCGCTATTTCGATGCTATTACCTTCTCGATTATTTCTGGGAGTTTTGAATGAACATCGTCAGGCACTCTGAAAGTCGTCATCCAGTTCAGTACGTCCAGGTCTTCGAGTTCAACAACATTACGATCGAAGATGAGAGCCCTCCCGCGTAAAAGCTTAATCGACTTCACGAGAAAGCTGCGGTCTGTAAGAAGAGAATTGGTCTCATCACAGCCATGATCAACTACCAAGGCTCGAAAGATATCTAGTAATGAACTTTTTATACGATCCGGAACCTCCACTCTTATCAAATCCTCGTGAATCTGATCAAGTGTATCTCGGTTACAAACTGGTTTGGTAGCGTGATCTTCCTTTACAGTGCCTTCAACAAACCTGTCAATTAAGGTGCGCGCGACATCTCGATCCTCACCGCTGATTAAGCTAGACACGCGTAGTTGCACTGCAAACCTATCAAGGTTTGCGGGGTCAAGAGGCTCATTGTAGTACTCATCGCTCGCCGGATTGCTAGTTGCTATAGCGGTAAGTAGAGGTATGGACTCTTCGCCAAATCGACGCTCATTGAGAATCTGCAAAAGGATATTCAAGGCTTCTCCTGGGGCCCGAGAAATATCGTCCAGGACGCAGACTTCTGCGGTCAAAATTCCGCCAGGTAGCGTCCTTTGATGAATCATTTCACCCTCACCTCCTGCAACTTTTTTCCTTTCTAACACGACATCACCAACAATCTCAGGCAGTCGCGTATCTCGATGAAGTTGGTAAAAGAAGAATTCCAAATTAGAGGCTTGTGAGGCGACCTCTGCCATGCGCGTTTTAGCAGTGCCAGGTGGTCCTGCTATGTAGACATGTTCTCTGCAGACCAAGGCAAGTAAGATCGCATCTTTAGCTTCCTCGTGGCCCACCACGTGCTCATCGAGAGTATTACGAAGAGGTTCCAAACGACGATCCATTAAGCAGCCTTTCTTTTTTCAATGGCAATTCGACCACCACGTTCAGGTCGTGCAGAGAAAGCAAGCCCAAGAGTCTCAAATGAGATCCTATCCAAAATCGGTGGAGAGGGGCCATTGCCAATAAACACCGTGTGAATCTTTACTCCCATTCGTTGCGCATCCTCTCGTTCTCTTGCAACCACAGGATCTCCAAGGACGGGCACTCCATCGGTCAACATGACGATATGATGATTCCGTCCCTGGTAATAAGAGAATGCCTCCAAGGCCGATCGAAGCGCAGCCTCATAGTTGGTGCGACCTTTCGCGCGGGCGTGTTGAGCGGATGAGAGGAGTTGTCCATACTTTCGATGCAGAAAACTTCCCTCGATCAAGAGTGGTTCGGCCTCATGGTTAAACTCCAAGTATCCTACCCGCATACGGCGCTTTGCACCGGCCCTCACAAGAGCGCTAACGACTTCTCCTGCCCACTGCGCAAAGTCTCCGTCCATTGACGCCGAAACGTCCCTAAGTACTGCTATTACACCACCTCGATTGTACCTCTCGCGACGGAGAGCCCGAGGCATATCCGCAGAGCGTCCCTCTGCTAAAAGTAGAGTTTCCACCGGATCCGCATCCAAAATTTCATCAAACCGGTCAAGCCGATGAATGCGACGAGGCACCCCGCCTGGATCAGGCTCAGCATCTACACCACCGCGATCGAGTCTCCCTTCGAGCGCGCGGATTAGGGCCGTTACATCTGCTTTTGCACCTGGTCTTCTTAATCGGCGAATACTCTCTTCTTCGGGAGCATCTTCCTCGGAGTCCGTCTGTGCAACCCCACCCTGGGTCTCTGGAGGATCCCCCTCCCCTTCAACAACGATCTCGTGCTCACCTTCTTCGCCATCGCTAAAGACTTGCTCTCCTTCATTAGCAGGTTGTGTAACTTCCTCCACAATAGAGGAAAAATCAGCGTCTTTAAGATCTGGCGCTCTTCTTGCCAACATGTAGCGAGCTGCTGACAGATCCTGTTTTTCTGCCTTTTCAGATCCTCGCAAAAGCGCATGAGCTTGCAACAATCCGATACCTCCTTGCGTAAGAGCTCTATCCGTGATGTCCCCATCCCCCGCGCCTCCGCTGGCAGAATGAATCAGCTCAAGTACATCAAGCCATTGTTGTCGAATTTGCGAGGGCACTGTTATAGATTTACTTTTCTCCTGCAGCCACTGTCGCTGCTTACTCGAGATAAACTTTGGCTCAGAGGACGTTAAATTATCGAATACTCTTCGACTACGAGTCCAATCACCCCCGAGCAGCAGGCCCTGCATGCGTACCTGAACAGCAAACCGGTCCAATTGACTCGGCTCGAGCGGGTCAGAGTAAATTTCTTGCGAAGGCGGAAGAGCCGTCGTTACCGCCGTTTCTAACGGAATGACTTCTCCTCTAAGCCGCCTTTCTCCGAGAATTCTTAGTAATGGGGCCAAGGCCTCACCAGGTGCTCGGGACATGTCATCGAGTATCACTACTTGCGAAGATCTGAACGGACCATCCACACTTTTTCGGTTGATCTGTTCACCTCCTTTAACGTTCTTTCGCAAAAGCACAGCTTCTCCCAAAAGCTCGTGCTCGCGCATATCTCGGTGAAAGCGAAGTGTCTTCGTCTTAGCGCCGGAAAGCTCCCCAAGACTCACTGCAAGTGCGCTTTTCCCACACCCAGGAGGACCCTCTAAATAGGCGTGTTGCCGAGATAACAATGCGAGGGCTAATCCTACCTTGGCCATCCGTTGCCCTACTATTGTTTCATCGAGGCCATCAAAAATCTTTTGTATTATCTCTTTGGACATTCTATACCCCAAGCCTTTTATACCTTAAACGAGTTGGAGTTGAAGCTTCCTCGCCGAGACGTTTATTTCTATCGATCTCATACTCTTGATAATTTCCCTCGAACCACTCAACGTGGCTATTGCCCTCGAAGGCTAGGATGTGGGTTGCGATGCGATCAAGAAACCAACGATCATGTGAGATAACAACCACGCATCCGGCAAATCCGAGAAGAGCGTCCTCTAGCGCCCGAAGGGTGTCAACATCAAGGTCATTGGTCGGTTCATCAAGGAGGAGCACATTACCTGCACTTTTCAAAAGTTTCGCTAACTGAAGTCGGTTTCTCTCGCCGCCAGAAAGAAGGCTCACCTTCTTTTGTTGATCAGCCCCTTTAAAGCCGAACGATCCAACATAACTTCTCGCATTGACTTCTCTTTTACCTACCTGGATACCATCGTCGCCTCCACTAATTTCTTCATATACTGTGTGCTGGCCGTCAAGGTTCTCCCTACTTTGATCGACATAAGCAATCTTGACTGTCTCCCCAACTCGAATGTTTCCAGTATCTGGGGTCTCTTCACCTACTATCATTCTAAATAACGTTGTCTTCCCCGCACCGTTACCACCTATCACACCTACGATACCTCCAGGAGGTAATGCAAAACTCAGATCCTCGATAAGAAGTTGGTCACCAAATTTTTTGCTAACCGACTGGACCTCCACTACCACATCCCCCAGACGAGGCCCCGGCGGAATTGAAATTTCAACACTTTCAGGAAGACGTTGCTCCTCTTCGTCTCTTAGCGATTCGAACGCACTTATCCGAGCCTTACTTTTCGCTTGTCGAGCTCGAGGAGACATCCGAATCCAGTCGAGTTCTCGTTCAAGGGTTCGTTGCCTTGCACTTGCTTGTTTCTCCTCGGTAAAAAGACGGGTTTTTTTTTGTTCTAGCCAACCACTGTAATTGCCTTTATAGGGAATACCTGCTCCTCTATCGAGTTCAAGTATCCACCCGGCTACATTGTCTAGGAAGTATCGGTCATGTGTGACCGCCACAACGGTACCCGGGTAATCTTGGAGAAATTGCTCCAACCAGGCGACAGATTCTGCATCAAGATGATTAGTTGGTTCATCAAGAAGGAGCATATCTGGCTTCTTTAGCAGCAATTGACAAAGAGCCACCCGCCGCTTCTCGCCACCAGATAGATTTTCTATTTTCGCATTGGGCGGAGGCAACCTAAGGCATTCCATCGCCATATCGATCGTTCGGTCAAGCTCCCAGGCTCCGAGAGCATCAATCTGGTCCTGTAGTCCTCCTTGCTCCTCTAAGAGACGGGTCATCTCTTCATCCTCTAGGGGCTCCGCGAAGCGTGCACTAATCTCATTAAAGCGAGACAACAAACTGCGGGGTTCCTCCACCCCTTCTTCAACATTTCCTCTCACGTCTTTACTCACTTCCAACAACGGTTCCTGAGGGAGATACCCTATCCTTATATTGCCTATTGCATTTGCCTCACCCAAGATATCGTCATCCAGCCCAGCCATTATCCTCATGAGACTACTCTTACCGGCCCCATTTGCCCCCAAAACACCGATCTTTGCGCCGGGCAGAAAGGAAAGTGTGATACCGTCGAGAATTACTCGACCTGGCTGAACCACTTTACGGACGTCCTGCATGGTAAAAACGAACTCGTGTGCCACTAGACCATTAATCTCCTGCCTTCAACGGACGGCGAGTTTATCGGTTTATAAAGACTCTTGCTCTGCAAAGAATTGCTTTGATAATAAAAGTTTCTTAAAACCTAACTTTCATGGCTAAAACCCTCACAACCTATCGTAGCTGTAATCTTTGCGAGGCGCATTGTGGCATTACCGTCACTTCCGATCCAGACGAAGGAATCATAGAGACAATCCGAGGAGATATAAAAGACCCTATGAGTAAGGGGTACATATGTCCAAAAGCATATGGACTAAAAGGTATCTACGAAGACCCCGACCGCTTGCGAACTCCACTAATCAGACGTGGAGATAGCTTCGAGGAAGCGAGCTACGAGGATGCTCTTGATTTAGCCGCCTCGGGTCTGATGGAAGTAAAAAGAAATTTCGGAGCGAACGCTATCAGCACATACTTGGGAAACCCCAACATTCACGATTTTGGTTCAATGATGTATCACCCACCGCTTCAACGGGCGCTTGGAACCAAGTGGCGATTTTCCGCGACTAGCATTGACAACTTACCTAAAAGCTTGAGTACGTCGTTAATGTTCGGCACTTCGACGCCGGCCGTACCTGATATCGATCGAACCGATTTTTTCCTAATAATCGGAGCCAACCCTATTGTCTCCAATGGTAGCCTCGTCACCGCACCAGATTTCAAGAGACGTATTGAGTCCCTCCAAAAGCGAGGAGGAAAACTAATAGTCATTGATCCCCGCAGAACAGAGACGGCAGATATAGCGGACATGCATTTTCACATCAGACCAGGCGGAGATGCTTTTCTTCTTCTTGCCATACTGAATACATTATTCGCCGAAGACCGTATCAATTTGGGTCGCCTGAAGAACCACGTTTGTGGACTAGAGACAATAGAAAATCTATCTCGCGAATTCCCACCTGATAAAGTTGCTTCAGCAATAGGATTAAGCGAATTCAAAATCAAAGACCTTGCACGGCGCTTTTCGAAAGCTCGAAGTGCAGTTTGTTACGGAAGGATGGGGACCACTGCACAACGCTTTGGAACAATTGTAAGCTGGCTAATTGATGTATTGAACCTCGTCACGGCAAATTTCGACGAGTTCGGTGGCTCGATGTTCACAAAAACGGCACACGAAAACACTGAAAGGCAACGACCTCCGGCGTTCGGACGATGGCGAAGCCGAGTTAGCCAACTGCCTGAGTTCGCAGGAGAGCTTCCCTTAGCGACTTTGGCCGAGGAAATTGACACTCCGGGAGAAGGCCGTGTTCGCGCGTTACTAACCATTGCCGGGAATCCTCTTCTTTCTGCCCCCAACTCCGATCGGCTCCGGAAAGCAATCAAGTCACTCGATTTTATGGTCTCTGTAGACCTCTACCTAAACGAAACTACCCAGCATGCCAACGTAATACTCCCTACTACCACTTCACTGGAGAGAAGCAATTACGGATTCGTCGCTCATGGTCAGAGCACCCGAAATTTTGCAAAACTTTGCATGGAATCGATCCCCGCACAAGATGGCTTGCTGCATCCTTGGCAGGTTGCACTCGAACTCGGCGCGCGCTTGAGAGGTCAGACTCCAGAAGAAATCGATGAAGAAATGTTTACACAACTTTGTAGAAGTCGGAATATAAAACCAGACCCCGACGAAAATAATTCAACAGGCCCTGAACGCCATCTAGATATTTTCCTTAGAAGCGGCTTTTATTCCGGTGATGAGCCCTTTACTCTAGAAACTCTCAAAGCGAATCCGCATGGAGTTGACCTTGGTGCATTGATGAGAAGACTTCCTGAAATGATCGCAACTTCAAACGCTAAAATTGAACTTGCTCCAGATGTCTTATTAAAAGATTGTGATCAACTAAGGGAACGCCTGAAATCGTCTTCCGATCGATTTTTATTAATAGGCAGGCGACACTTACGATCTAACAATTCATGGTTTCATAATATCCGAAGCCTCGCAAAAGGACCTCAACGGTGCACTCTTCAGGTTCACCCCGAAGATGCGCGGGCTCTAAAACTTACTAATGGGGATCTAGCAATTATCGAATCTCGAGTAGGTAAAATCAAAGCTCCTGTAGAACTGACCGAGAAAT
>CAYOGP010000014.1:0-16479 GCA_964403555.1 uncultured Spirochaetales bacterium
GGACTTTTTACACTATCGGAACTTGAATCGACAGCAGACTGGGTAAAGCAAAAACTTGGAGAAACTCCTACTAGGCATTGGCCGCTTCTCTCAGACAGGCTCGGGGCTGAAGTTTGGGTGAAACATGAAAACCACAACTTAACGGGATCTTTTAAAGTACGTGGTGGCCTTTTCTATCTTTCGAAGAAGAGGCAGGAAGATCAAACATTTAAGACAGTTGTCGCTGCGACAAGGGGTAACCACGGCCAGAGTGTCGCTCTTGCAGCTTCTCGTTTGGGTCTCAATTCTGTGACAATTGTTCCGCAAAATAATAATCCCGAAAAGAACGCTGCAATGGTCTCTCTGGGCACTTCCTTGGTAGAGGTAGGGCAGGATTTCCAAGAGGCATATGACTACGCCCGGAATAGGGCTTCCCATGAAGGCTGGCATTTGGTCCCTTCGTTTGACTTGGACCTGCTGCCAGGTGTCGCCAGTTATGCGATGGAGTTTTTTAGAGATGCACCCACTTTGGACGTAGTTTTCGTTCCTATAGGGCTCGGATCGGGAATATGTTCCGTAGCAGCGGCGAGGGACGCGCTTGGGTTGAGAACACGTATTGTTGGGGTGGTCTCATCGGGTGCGCCCGCTTATGCAGAATCTTTCGAACAGAAAAGAGTGGTCGAGACAGGCGCCCCTCAGACTCTCGCTGACGGCCTAGCCGTGAGAGTTCCTGATCCGCTGGCACTTCAGATAATTTTGAAACGGGTCGAGAGGGTCGTTCAGGTAAAAGATGAGGAAATCGCTTCAGCGATGTCTTGCTACTTTACTGATACACACAATATTGCTGAAGGCGCAGGAGCTGCGCCTTTAGCTGCCGCCTTGGCTGAACGGGAAAAAATCGCAGGAAACCGCGTTGGGCTTGTCTTGTCGGGGGGTAACGTGGACAGGACCACTTATATTTCAGTGTTGGATCCTAAGACTAAAGGATCGCACTGATTGCAGAGAGCGATAAATTGTCGTACACCAAGGGCCTCGATGGGGACTGAAGCGAGGAAATTGGATGGACGATGAGGAAGGATGGGCTGGCGGTTGATTGATCGAATTGGTTCTTGGCTGTCGTTAGCCTGTGTCGTTCATTGTCTCGCCTTGCCAGTTGCGGTAGGGGTGCTGCCACTCCTTGGTTTACAGTTTCTGGAAGATGAACGTGTTGAAATTGGATTCCTCGTAATTGGGGCCTTGTTTGCGCTTATCGCGACATTGTGGGGATTACATAGACACGGCGCTGTGCGGGTTGTCGCTGTATTCTCGGCCGCTATCGGGGTGATGCTTTGGGGATTTCAAGTGGGAGAAGAAACGATTGAAGGACGGCTTATTTTGGCTGCCGGCGCATTTGCTCTTTTCCTCTCACATCGATTGAATCGTCGACTTTGTGAGTCCTGTCCGGAAGATGACCACGTTTCTCGCAGCTGATCCGTATTTTTTCTTTCTCCGCAGGAGAAGTCTATGGCGGAAGGTTCCACTTGCTCCTGATGCTGTAGGTTCAGGTCGCTAAGGTATCTATGTAATGACATCAAGCGGAATATTATTACTTATAACGGCGATAAAAATAGTCGTACTGTGCGCCTTACTTGCCTGGGTGTTTCGAAAAATCCGATCTCGTGAAACTGGCCGTAAGAGCTAAGCCTGGCAAGAGGTGGCCAAGGACTCTAACTTGTAAGTTAGCCGAAAGGGGTTATTAAATTTCATATGGCATGTACAAAAAGCAAAAAGAAACGAAAGCAGCACTTGAACAAGCGTCGACACAAACGTCGCGAGGAAAGAAAGAAGCTAGCTCGCACCCGAAAATAAGTTCTAATTTCGATTTTCCGGATTTCTCGCGGTAAATCGTTGGAGGCTCCAATGTCGGAATCTTCACTCAGCGATCAGGCGAATGCACTTATTGAACAGGTTCCTCGGATTCCGGCACTTCTGGCAATTCGTGAGATCAGACTTCGCGCTGATCAACCTCCTTGGAGCGACACGGGGGTTGACCTTCTTTCAGGCCAATGGATAACGATTCTTGGCAGCGGGAGAGTTAGCTGGTCAAGTCGAGAGCAGGAGCTATGGGCCGGCCCCAAGCATCATCTTTGGGGTAAGGTCGGGCGTGCTGGGAAAATATTTAATCCGACCCAGGATACGACGACGATTCCTGTCCTCGGATCTGGGAGGCTTTTTCTGGGTCTTCTTCATGGATTCTGGGCCAACGAAAGAGGTGTACTCGCGAGTGACGAAAAAGCTTACAAAGGGTTAACAGGAGAGATTGTTGCGACGGTATTAGTGTGGGCGAACGATCCGAGTCAAGAGCTAGTCACTCTTGGTGGTCTCACTAAGATAGACGCGATTGTCGCGGAGGCCGAAAGGCATAAGGACTTCGTGAAGACACCTGAGGGGTGGAGTTACCTTTTTGAAACAGGATACGGAGATATTTTTCGAGACGTCTCGACTGAGTACGGACCCGGCATCGAAGTAAAAGTAGATAATGCGCAAGGAATTGTTCGCAAGCCAGTGAGATTTCCTCTTACTGAAAGTACGGAATTGTGTTGGAGATGGAGGCTTGATCAGTTTCCGAGTTCCGTTTCTGAAAATACGGTGAGGACACACGACTACTTTTCTATCGCTTGCGAGTTTGAAAACGGTAGAGATCTTACTTGGTTCTGGAGCTGCGACATTCCGTCCGAAACCCATTTCGGTTGTCCAGTGAGAGAATGGAATTTTAGAGAAGTTCATTACTGCGTGAGAAGTGGTGATAAACAATTGGGGACTTGGATCGAAGAGCGCCGTAACGTATTCGATGACTGTAGGGCCGCTTTAGACGAGGATCCGGGAGGCGTTAATCACATTTGGCTAATAGCAGTTAGTAGCTTTCAGCATGGAAAGGGCCTATGTACCTTTGCTGATGTGTGGCTTCGCGACGGCGATCGTTCAACCAAAGTTCTTTAACCTTGATATCCGGTTGAGTGTAGGGGCCCTGTTTGGTTATCTGTTTACTGAAGTTATTAGAGCTAAATCAGCTCTTTGAAACTGGTCGAGCCCTTTGGTTATAAAGCATCTTACGAATTTTAATCTGCTCTTCTTCCGAGAGCTTCGAGAGATCCATCGAGAGGTCACTTCCAGCTTCCATTCCTCTCTTTACTGCAGGACGATCGCTTAATTCATTAAACCAGCGCTTGAAATATGGAAACTCTTCAATGTTTTGTTCTTGGGCCTCCCAGTTGACACACCAAGGGTAGCTAATCATGTCGGCAATGGTGTATTCGTTGCCTGCTAGATAGGGGCTTTCGTAGAGTCGGTTGTTTAGAACGCCGTAAAGCCGGTTAGCCTCATCCGTGAAACGTCGTACCGCGTAGGACTGATCGCCTTCACGGTCTCCAAGGCGCAAGAAATGGCCACATTCCCCAAGTTTCGGCCCTTGATTCGCCATTTGCCAAATTAGCCACTGATTTACTTCGTGACGACCGCGAATATCGTGTGGATAAAACTGGTCGGCTTTCTCCGCTATATACAGCATGATGGCACCCGACTCGAAAATCGCAATTGGTTCCCCGCCATCGTTAGGGCTTTGGTCGATGATGGCGGGCATTCGATTGTTGGGACTAATTTTTAGAAAGTCATCCTTGAATTGGTCCCCTTGACCAATTGCGCACGGTACAATTCTGTACTCGAGTCCGCATTCCTCAAGGAGTATTGAAACTTTTTTTCCGTTGGGTGTAGGCCAATAGTGAAGATCAATCACTGTTTATTATCTCCTTGTTTTTTTAAAGCGCCGTAAAGTGTTGCAAAGCCCTAAGGGTAGGAAGGTTTAGAATACTGCTTTATGACGTTCTCTCTAGACTTAATCCTAACGCATTGGATGGCCACTCTGTTCGATGAGTGTGCTTGAATTCATCCCTAACTCGTTTTAAGCAGCTTTCCGAGCGTTATGGAACGCGATGCCCCTTGGCCAAGGCCATGCTCTGTCTTGTCGACATGAAAAATTTCCATCTGCGATGATTTTATGATTAAAATTATGAAAGAGTGGTTCGGCAATCTAGGCTTCATAAAGAAGTGATCAGACTGTTGCTTCAATATTTGAAATTGTTGAGGAAAATAGATGGTTAAATCTCAAAGTCGCAATCAAAACTTACACGAACTTTCACGCACTCCAGGGATTTCTTGGCCGGCTATGTTTTTGTTCATTATCTCTCTTGGGCTATACGCTGCAGTCTCGGCTTTAGCCATTTCAGGAGTACTGTCCCTCTGGGCCGCGAGCCTTTTAAATGGCTTTATTTTGTATCTTTTGTTTTCGCCTATGCATGAGGCCCTTCATAGAACGCTATCGACGAATAGATTTCTTAATGAAACCATTGGGCGAATATCATTAGCAGCCTTTATTCCCGCCGCCCCATTGGAAATTGCCCGGTGGATACATTTAAAGCACCACGCCTATACGACTCACGATATAGATCCCGATAATTTCATGCATCACGGTCCATGGTATGTTTTGCCGTTGAGGTGGGCCAATTTGGACATTTATTATCTGGCGGCATTTTTTCGGGCTGACGAAAAATCCGTCAGGGAAAGAAGGCCCGTAGTCTTCCTCTACTTGTTGTCATTTGCCGCGTTGATTGCGGGGTTTATCTTTGCAGGCCTATTTTTTGAATTCGTTGTTTTATGGTTTTTGCCACCGCGCATTGCGCTTGCCCTTGTGGGATTTGTTTTTGTGTTTTTGCCACATTACCCAGCGCAAATTCCAGCCAAAGAAGACAAATACAAGGCAACAACCATTCGCCTTGGTAAAGAGTGGCTGCTAACACCCCTTATGGTCTATCAGAACTATCACCTTATCCATCACCTGTATCCAAGCGTTCCGTTTTATAAATATATTAAAGTATGGAACCTGCGACGCGATGAATTAATACAGAAAAACCCAGCTATTCAGAATGGACTCAAGCTTCGTCCTAGTTGGAAATAGGCTTTTCTAACTTCCAAACAAAGTGCTGTGCTAATAAACTTTCCGCTATTTGAGGTACTAGGTAGCGAAATTTATATTTCGGCCCTTTTATTGGTCTCAGTAAGTGAGTCAATAATGCATTTTTTCCGAAAGATGCGTGGTTTTGCAAGGTAAACCCTGAGTCGTGAAGAATGTTATTTAGAGATTTCTTTGTGAAGAAACGAAAGTGATAGCCTTCTTGTTTAGGGGCGTGACCTGTAAGTGCTCTGAATCTATAAGTCCAGTGGACAACATTAGGTGTCGTTAATATTAGCCAACCACCGGGACGAATAACGCGGTAGAGCTCTCTTATGAGGAACTCCGCTTGAATGACGTGTTCGATAACTTCTATCAGAGTTATTCCCCCAAGCGAATCATTAGCGAAAGGCAAGGGGTGGTTTAGATCGGTAACTAAGCTCGGAAAACCCAGCCTTAAAGTGGATTCGGCATTGTGACGTGTAATGTCTAGTCCTAATCCTGAAAGTCCTTTTGTATTTGCATGCTGTAGTAACTCGCCTTGTCCGCACCCCATATCCATCCAGCGCTCCAGTTCTTGATTCGGAAGGAGGGTATAGGCGTATCGGTACCAGGGTCGATCAACGTCGCGACTACGCACGAGATCGGACCATCGGTCAACATGGGCACTAATTTCGGGTTTTGGGTTTGTAGGTTTACTAGCCACGTCTGGAACTCTCTCTTTATTAGGCGATATTTGCAAGCGTGACGGTAATAAATTCGCGGTTGGACGGCAGTCGCCTTATTCTGATGTCATAACGATAAAAAGGGGCAGGAATGACAGACGAGGATGTGGTTTGGCGCGCGTCGGAAGAGGTGGATGCAAGATCTAATACCCGCCGTTTCATGTCAAAGCACGGGATAGAAACATATGAGGACCTTGTTCGACGGTCATGTGCAGACCCCGAGTGGTTTTGGCCAGAAGCTATTTCTTATCTGGGAATTCCTTTTATTCAACCTTATAAAACTGTGAGAGATCTTTCGGAGGGAAAGCCTTTCGGACAATGGTTTCCTGAAGGTCGAGTGAACCTGTCCGAAATGTGTGTCGATCGTTGGGCTTTGGAGACTCCCGAGAAAATTGCGATAAAGACCGTTCGTGAGGATGGGCGCCGTACCGATTTGACCTATGCGCAACTTATGGATTCGGTTTCCCGAACTGCAGGTTGGTTAGAGTCCGAAGGTATGAGGCCCGGAGACACTGCTGCTTGCTTTCTTCCGATGGGAGCTGAAGCAGCGATTGCGCTTTTAGCGGTGGCGAGGATTGGCGGCCTATTCGTCCCGATCTTTTCTGGCTTTGGCCCCGAGGCGATAGCGACTCGACTGCAAGACTCGAAACCTAAGTTTCTCTTTACTGCCGATGGGGTTTTACGAAGAGGGGCGACGTTGCCAATGAAGGAGACCGTGGACGCGGCAATTGGCTTGGGATGTGAAGTTTCTCGAGTGGTTGTCGTTCCTTATGCAGACCGCATAGATACGCCATGGAGCGACGGTCGAGACGTGAAATGGAAAGACGTTGTGGGTTTTCAGAGTTTAGTTTCGCCAAGACCCATTCCATGCGAAGAGCCCGTGCTACTGGGGTACACCTCCGGGACGACTGGAAAACCGAAAGGTATCCTATTGCCTCATGGGGGGGCCGCTATAAAAATCATCCAGGAAGGTGCCTTTCAACTCGACTACCAACCGAGCGACGTTGCTAGCTGGGTCACGGATATGGGATGGATCATGGGACCCTGGCTTATCATCGCGGGTCTTGGGAACGGCTCTACAATTGCGCTAATCGATGGAGCGCCCGATTTTCCGGATCCCGGAGCGCTTTGGAGATGGGTAGACGAGCTCCAGATTACAGCGCTGGGCGTCTCGCCCACACTAATTCGTGCGTTGCAGTCCCACGGCGACGGTTTTTTGGAAGGGACGTCGCGTTCCACACTTCGCACTTTTGGTTCGACTGGTGAAGCTTGGAATCCCTCCCCGTGGTGGTGGCTTTTTGATAAGGTTGGAGGCCGAGAACTCCCTATCATCAACATGTCGGGTGGAACAGAGGTGGGGGCGTGCTTTCTCGCTGCCAATGTTTTACAAGGCATGAAGCCCTGCTCAGTCGGAGGCCCCAGTTTGGGAATGTCCATGGATGTTTTCGATGAGGACGGTAAGCCTCTTCAAGAAGGAGTAGGAGAGCTGGTCTGCACCGAGCATTGGCCTGGAGCAACGAGAGGTTTTTGGAAAGATCGAGAGCGCTACCTAGATACTTATTGGAACCGGTGGCCTGATGTCTGGGTACACGGCGATTGGGCTACTATCGATTCCGACGGGTTTTGGTTTTTGCACGGTCGTTCCGACGATACTCTCAATATTGCGGGGAAGCGGATAGGGCCTTCGGAAATAGAGAATGCTGCTGTCTCCCACCCTAAGGTTGCGATGGCTGCTGCAATCGGTGCTCCAGACGACTTAAAAGGCGAAGCGATTGTAACCTACGTTGTTCCTGGTCCCGGCATTGTGCCTGATGCAAAATTGCTTAGTGAAGTGGAAGTAGCGATAGTGGATGTAGTAGGTAAAGCTTTTCGTCCGAAATTTATATTTGCGGTCCAAGATCTTCCTCGTACACGATCACAGAAGATCATGCGAAGGGTGATTAAAGCTCTTACGCTCGGGAAAGAGCCTGGCGACTTATCAAGCCTGGAGAATCCGGATGCTCTCTCTGAAATTCAGCCTCTAACCTGATCTTACTAACCGATCTTGTCTAATATTCTCAAACCCAAGCCCAAGAAAGGGCGAAACCAGGGCTTGTTGCGGTAGAACCAATAGGTTGGGTGTGAGATTTCAGAGAAGAGACTGTGTTGACGTTTGCCAGCGATCAGCTCGGATACGTGATCGGCAAGCACAATTGATAAGGCGACCCCGTGCCCGCCGTAGCCTAGTGCATAATGGATCCCGTCGACCTTCCCGATGTGAGGCAATGCATCAAATGTAACTCCCAACTGACCATTCCAGGAATGAGTAACCGCCAACGATGCAAGCTGAGGGAACATTTCGCACATATCTTTCTGCAGGAGAGCAGCGCTTTTCTTTAAGTCTTGGCCTGTGGAAATTGTGGTTCGTCCGCCAAACAACATTCTTCCATCTGTAGTAAAGCGAAAGTACTTGAGAAACCAGTTTGAGTCGTAAAACATTCGAGCTTTAGGAGATAGTTGTTTGACAAGGGAAGGATCCGCAGGCTCTGTCGCAATTATGTAGCTTCCAACAGGTACAACCCGACGACTAATTGATTTGTTGAGTCCTTCTGTGTAACCGTTTGTTGCGACAAGAACTTCCCGTGATATGAGATTTCCTCGGTTAGTTTTTACTTGGAAACCATTTTTTAATCGAGTGATCTGAATTACACGGGTATTGGAGCAAAGTGTTGCACTTCTTAGTTTCGCCGTTTTCGCTAGTCCTCTGACCCATTTTGCGGGATGAATCCCCGCGCTCAGTGGGTCTACCGTCCCGCCGTGATATACCGATGTCCCTATTTCTGAATGGAGTTCATCTTTAGGAACATCGACTCTCTTGTAGTTGTAATGTTGATCTAGCCATTCCGATTCCTTTTGCATGCTCTCAAAGTGTTTCTTTCTGCATGCGAGATAAACTGATCCCGTTCTTGAGTACTCACAGTCGATTCCTTCTTCTAAAGAAATCTCTTCGATTCTATTGATTCCTTCTAGCGAAGATCGCCAGAGTCCTTCGGCGATTTCATTGCCAAATTGCCTTGCTACGGTAGAAGCATCATGCTTGAGACCCACTAACGCTTTTCCTCCGTTTCGTGAAGAGGCTCCGAAGCCGATTTCGTTCTCTTCAAGGACCGCACAGTCCAAACCTGCATCGCGAAGATTTCGCGCGGATTGCAGTCCAGTGTAACCTCCTCCAACGATGGCTACGTCGGTTGTCTGGGGAAGGGGGTCCATTCCCAATTGTTCTTCCATTGGAGCTTGGTCTTGCCAAAGAGGTATTGTACGCATTCTTCAAATTCCTTTACAAGTAAGCGAGGTTTGGAGTTTCAGCGATTACTTGAGAGGTTGGTAGTCCCAGCTCCTTGCGAATTATATTTGTTCCCCGTACTAGGGAAACCATTTTGTAAAAGGCGTGTTTTCGACTGATGCCTTGTCTTCCGAATCCGCAATCTGTGCTCAAAATTAGACGATGAGGATCGATATGTTTTAGAGCAGTGCGAATCGAAGCTGCGACTTCTTCAGGAGTTTCGACCTGTAAGTGACGATGGGAAATAACGCCAATTGCGATCTTTTTGTCTGAACTAACTGCTGCCGCAATATCTGCTAACTCCTCGAATCCGTTATATTTGGTCTCGAAGGTTATTACATCAACATTGAGTTGATCAAGGTAGGGGAGTATGGGGTTGTATCGCGCTCCATATCCCAAGTTCTGAGCAAAAGGGTTTCCCCAACAAGTATGGCACCATATTTCGCAGTCGTCGCGAAGACCGTCGATCTCAAGGTTGAACGCTTCTACGTAGGTCTCGGCGGAAACCTCCCATTCAACATCCTCCACGAAATGAAAACAAGGTTCTTCTACCTGTAGGACTTCGCAACCTGCATCAACCAGGCGCTTATATTCTTGGTTCGTCGCTTTTGACAGGGCCATAACCGTTTCAGCTCGATCTTTGTAATGTTCGTTAATTACAAGCATGTCCACGAGTTGTGCAGAGCAAGAGCCAAACTTTACCGGTCTTGACGTTAGACCTTGCGCTGTCTTCCAGGCGACATCAAATTCGAGGGTCCCGGGTCCGATGGGTCCTATCACTTTCGGTGGTAGTCTCGTAACCATTATTTCGTGGAAGATGTCCCCAGCTTGCTCTTCTCGAGGTGATCCGCCGAACGGTAGTGAGCGCAAGGCGCCTGGGGAGAGCCCTTCAAGTCGATCAAAAAGATATCCAAACCAAGCCCGTCCACCGATATCCATATCGAACCGCATGTCTCCATCCGTAACGATGTCTAGTCCTGCTCGCCTTTGGTCGCTAATACAATTCGAGACTGCGTCCACATATTGTTCGTGGAATATGAAATCTCCTAAAAGCGCAGTCGATAAAGCGCGGCCTGAAAGATTTTCTGTGAACCACGCCGGTCGAGGAAGAGAACCTGTGATTGTGGTGCAAAGAGGTTTGTCAAGCGAAGCTTTAAACATTTTGAGTCCTTTGAAGTTCAATCCATTCAGAAATTTCCTGGCAGGTTGTTATCCAAACACTTGGATCATCTTTGAGGGTCTTGACGAAATTTTCTAGGTGCCTGAAACGGTGTCGGTGTCCAATCACCTGGGGATGTAAGGTAAGGATGAAAAGAGTCCCTTCGTCACGTGCGCATAAAAATTCTTGTCTGAAAATTTCGAATACTTCTGTTGGATTTCGTAAAGCAACGTGGGAGGCTCGCCAGTGAGCTTGGAAATAAGCCCAGTCGTCAAGCAGCCACTCTACCGGAAGTTCAATAAGTGGTCTCGAGAGAGAAGGGGAGATCAATTCGTAGGGACGATCATCTGCCATTAAGCTGCTGTCATATAAAAAGCCTTCGCTCTCCAGAAGGCCCGGAGTTTCTTCGGATAATTCAAAGGCGGGAGATCTATATCCTTTGGGTCTACGATCCAAAGACTTTTCAAATTGTTCTAGGCCTTTTAAAAAAACTGTTCTCTCTTCTTCTGCGTTGAGCCGGCGAGGACTTTCATGGAAGTATCCGTGATAACCGACCTCGTGAGGACTCTCGGATAGCCTTGTCGCGAGCTCGGGATGTAGTATTAATGTGGCCGCTGGGACAAAGAAGGTCGCAGGAAGTTCATAAGTAGATAGCATGTTCAGGATTCGTTCCATTCCTCGACGAACCCCGAACGTTCCCCGGGACAAAGCCGAAGGGCTTGTTTCATTGAAGTCGAACCAGACGGTTTCGGCATCAACGTCAAAAGTAAATGCTACTGCTACAGATTTACCGTTTGGCCAGCTATCCGGGTTAAGGTTCTTCCCTGCCGCTATAGAGCTCCCTTTGTCAGGAATTTCTTCGGGTGACCAAGTCCAGGGGGGCTGACGTTTACTTTTCATCGGTAGTTAGGAAACCACGGTGCTCATTTGTCGAACGAACCGCTTCAAACTCGGATCGAAGCGATCACGCGCATGGAGTACGCCAAATGAGTCGAAGAGAAGCATGTCGCCGGGTTCCCATTTGTGGGTGTATACAAATTCCTTCTGAGTCTGTTGTTCGAAGAGAGTTTCCAATAACTCGTTCCCTTCTTTTTCGGGAATTCCTTCCACACGAGATGTCATGCCTTTGCTGATGTAGAGAACTTCTCGACCCGAATCAGGGTGGCTTTTGACCATGGGATGAATATATTGCCAGTTTCCGCGCCTGGATCTTCCCTCTCGAAGATGTCGTTCACGTTTCTTCTCAACCATTTGTTCCAGTTGGGCGTGGTCCTCTTCGGGAACGCTTCCGTTTATATCGTGGAGTGCAGAGAGCTGTCGTACAGTTCTGCCTAATTCGGTTGGAAGGCTCTCAAGTGCGGAATATGAATCGCTGAAATGAGTGTTGCAGGGTTCTTGAGGGATTGTAACTCCGTGAAGGAAAGTCTCCTTAGCGGTTTGGGCAAGGTATGAATAGTCGTGGTGCCAGTTAAGTTCAACGGAACCGGCCGTACCAACAGGTTCTCCGTATTCATTTACTTCGTTGGTAATTGGAATTATTTCAGGATGATCAGAGACGTCGCCGAAGATCTCGGCACCTGGGGCTAGCTTTCCGAATTCCTTGCCAAATTGGAGAAACTCTTCTTCGGTGGGTTGCGGTCCTCCTCGAAAGATTAATAAGAGATGGCGACGAAGGGCTCTGATAAGACATGATTTCGATTCTTCGTCTAACGGAATCCTTGGATTGAAACCGAAAACTTCCGCGCCTAAAGGCTCTTTCAAGGAATTGACTTCGAGCTGCATCTGGACTCCTTTTCGCATCTGGGCATTATGCTCCCTAAGCAATCGCATCCGCTACGAAGAAGGTAGAAAAAAAAGGAAAATCCGAAAGGAAGGTGAACCCACGAACTTATTAAGCTCTTACGCAAGGTTAGATCGTCATCCCCCGGAGGTCTGTTTGAGAAAAGCCAAAATTTTCTCGGTGACTGCCGTGGGCGCCTCCATTGGTAGCCAGTGACCTGGGCCCTTTATAATCTCGTTAGTTTGAAGGTTAGGAACCCAACGGTTCATTGAATCTATTGCAGCCCCGACGGGCATTGCGAGAACAGGGTCTTGCGATCCCGCCAGAAACATCGCGGGTTGGCTGACGACTTTATTTCGCAGTCCGGGGGTTTCTTGGATATTTCGTTCGATGTTTCGATACCAATTCAATGGGCCTCGAAACCCGTTATGTTGGAAACTCCGACAGTAGTAATCAAGATCGTCTTTGGTTAACCACGAAGTCGGGAAGGCGGCGTCTCCGAGGCCCTCGAGCAGACCGGATTCTTTGGTTTTCTCGAAGCTGACTGACCGGTCTGCATCTCCCGAAAACCAAAAGTAAATAAGCTCTAGGGTGCGCCGTATGTCAGACTCGAGTTCTAGTTCCGCTACGCCCGGCTTTTGGAAATATGCCATATACCAAAAACGGTCTCCCCAGTATTCCTGTTTTGTGAGAATCTCGGGCCTTTCAAATCTTACGTATGGTACGGACAGACCGGCGACTGCTTGTACCGCGTCTTCGTGCAGGAGTGCCGTGTTCCATGCGACGGCTGCGCCCCAGTCGTGTCCAATAACGGTAAAGCGCTGATGCCCCAGCTTTTCAGCGATGTTTTTAACATCGCTAGTTAAATGTAAAATATCGTAATCCGTGATGTCTTCTGGCGCATCACTTTCTCCGTAACCTCTCTGATCGGGAACCGCAACTTGATAACCGGATTCTGCTATGGCATCGATTTGATTTCGCCATAGATACCAGCATTGAGGAAAGCCGTGTAGTAGTATTACGAGTGGCCCTTCGCCTTCTACCAATGTCTTTAGATTCACGCCTTCGCTATCGATATTTTCAAAATGTCTGCTCTGCATTTTTCCTTCTTAAGCTTAGAGGGGTCGAAATGAAGTCTCTAGGGCCTTACACTACCTCGTTGGAGGAAATTATGAGCCAGACTGATCCCTCACGTACACCTGTAATTGTATCCGTTGGGCAAGTAACTGAAAAGGATGCGATTGTAAGTGCAATTGGTTTGGCCGAGAGTGCAGCGCGGAAGGCTTTGGAAGATGCTCCTGGCGTTGGAAAAACTATCGATCGACTAACCTTGGTCGCGATCTCATTCTCTAATTCAATTTTAGATGCTCCGGGAGTTCTCGCGCGAACGTTGGGACTGGAGAATGCCGTTCCTGAGCATTCAAGCCACGGAGGGAATATTCCTCAATTCCTGGTTAATCGGGCTTCTGAGGACATAGCCTCGGGGGTGATCAGGTCGACTTTAATCGTTGGTGCGGAAGCAACCCGTTCGATGCGTAAAGAGAATCCGGCTGTAAACTTTTTGAAAGTGTCCAGCGGTAATATGGAAATCGAAAAAACTGGCACGACGATCGGACCCACTCTTGAAGGAATGCTCAACAAAGCTGAGGCGAGTGCAGGGTTGCTTGCTCCTTCCACGGTTTATCCAATGTTTGAGAGCGTTCTTGCAAAGAGATCGGGTAGGACCCACGAAGAACAGCGAAAAGAGATTGCGAACCTTATGGCCCGCTTTACAGAGGTAGCTCAAAAGAATCCCTACGCATGGTTTTCTCATTCCCAGCGACCTGAAGAAATTTCTGAGGTTACCGATACAAATCGCTTGATTGCTGAGCCCTATACAAGATCAATGAATTCTTTTCCTAACGTTGACCAAGGGGCTGCTCTTATCGTTACAAACCTTGCGACTGCAACCGAGGCAGGTTTGGCAGACCAGTGTGTTTTTCCTTGGAGCGGAGCAGAGATGAAAGAACTTCAATGCACGCAACGACCTGACTTGGGCACTTCTCCTGCTATGACGGCTGCATCGAATTTGGCACTTGCCGGAGCAGGAATGTCGGTTGACGATGTCGATCATATTGACTTCTACTCTTGTTTCCCTGTCGCAGTTGAAGTCGCGGCGGCGGGTCTGGGTCTCGCTTTCAACGATAGCAGGGATCTTACGGTCACTGGGGGACTCCCGTATTTTGGCGGACCAGGAAACAATTACAGTACACACGCGATCGCAGCGATGGTGGAACGGATTAGAGAAACAAGCGGGAAAGGTCTAGTTACTGCAAACGGTGGTTTTATGTCCAAGCACGCGGCGGGCATATACGGCGCTAAGCCATCGTCTAAAGGTTTTCATCGTGTAAACAATGAAAAGGAACAAGGCATACTCTCATCCGCGGCGATTGCCGTTGTTCAGAATTCCGAGGGTAGCGCTGTCGTTGATGCCGCTACGGTTTCTTACGATCGCGAGGGAAAGCCTTCTCGCGCACCAATTATCGCTACGTTAAGTGACGGGTCTCGAACGGCAGCTAGGGCTGCCGAGGATGTCCTTTCTGATCTTGCGGGCGAAAATTTAATCGGTCGCACTGTAAGGCTCTTCGGGTCTCCGACAGAATATCGCCCTGTGTAGCAATCCTTAATTCTTTGAACATCATGGTGTCCAAAAAGGATTACCTAGTTCTTGTTTAGTGCGAAAGGATTATCTTTTCCTTCTACTTCTAAGATCTCGACAACATTGCCTTCTGGGTCTCTCCCATAGGCCGCCTTTAATCCCATTCCTGCATCTATTGGAGGGCTATGGAAGTGCATTCCCGCATCAGAAAGTCGCTTATGCTCCGCCACGATGTCTTCGACTTCAAGGCAGAGGTGAGTGATTCCGTGGTCGCAGACGGGGCGATTGGGGTCTGCTTTGGTTGGCTCGGGAGATTTAAATTCGAAAAGTTCAATAAACGCGTTCCCTCCGCGGAGGAGTGCGACACGTCCAGAGGAAGACTGAAGGTTAGTAATTTCATCGAAAACATCATTCCCTTCTTCCCATGCGAAACTTGTAACTTCTTCGAAACCCAGGAGACGGGTGTAAAAAGATAGAGACTGTTCGAGATTGCTAGTCGATATCGCGGTGTGGTGTATTCCTTTTATCATTGAACTGTCCTCGGTTCTAAGGTGGAAATCTAGGTTACTTCAGGCAGGATAGCTTTGGCTAGTAGAATGCTAGTAACCAAGTGCCTTAGCAGCAGTTTCCAGGACAACAGGTACGGACCAAGCTGTTCGAGCGAGACGGATGTCATCGCTTCGACCAGTTGCAAAGAGACCAGATGCACTCATCCAAAATGCTGCGCCCCGCATTAGGTAAAGCATCTGGTAATAGCTGCATGCTTTTTCATCAATGCTGTGTCCCGTAGCGGTTTCGTAATCGCGGAAGAAATCGTCCTTCTTAACCAGGTGCGAGAGAAGGTTGCTTCCTTCCCTATTTAGATCAGCCAACACGTATGCCACATCATACATCGGGTCACCAATAACCTGGAGTTCCCAATCTAGAACTGCCGAAATTTTATCTTCATTTATTAGCAAGTTTCCAGTTCGCCAGGCTCCGTGTACCAGAGTAAACCGGTTTGTGGGAGGTGCATTAGTTTGAAGCCAGCCGATTAGGTCGATCAATATTGGATCAGGTTCTTGCTCGGATACCTCTATCAGCTCTCGCCACTTGGAAACCTCTCGGAGTGCGAAGTGAGTACCATCTTCGGGCACCCCCAAGAAGTCGAGGCCGGCTCTCTTCCAATCTAGATTATGTAGCAACGAAAGAGTTTCGGTAAAGCTTCTTGGCAGCGTCCCTCGATTGGCGGCCTCTGCGTAGAAGCTTTGTCCGGCGCTTCCCCAAGGACTAGGGCAGGTTCCAGGTACCTTTTCCATTATTAAAAACGGCGAATCTAAAATAGAAAGGTCCTCTTCGTACCAATAAGGTTTCGGACTTTGGAGCGCGGTGTTCTCAAGACACTTTAAGACTTTGAATTGAACAGACAGATCCGAAAAATGTCGGAGTAAAGCATTTCCTGGGTCACGACGAAGACAAAGAGGAATGGTTTTTTGTTGACCAGCTTCTTTGAAGCTTGCATCGAAAAGAAATGTCTCATGGGACCAGCCAACATCCATTTTCTCCAGGTTTTTAATCCGTATATCCCTAGCCTCAGGAAGTTTAACTGATAGGTAAGAACAGATTCTTTTAGATACATCTTGTGAGTCTGTGCTCATGCCGAATATTCCATTGCTCTGTCAACTCTCGATCGAAGAAATTTGCGAATGCGACCTAAGAGCATGTCGAAATTTTTTTCGTTCAGAACGGGCTTATTGTCGTATAGAATTTTAATAAGAGCGCTTACAGATCCGATGTCTAGTTCATCGTTGACTTGAACTATGGCATTTTTTAAAGTCGCAGGAAGGTCTTCCTCTCCTATCTTTATTAAATCGCGAGAAAGTATGAGGAGCTCTTTGTCTTCTATCTGTGCA
>CAYOGP010000015.1:0-11909 GCA_964403555.1 uncultured Spirochaetales bacterium
GATCTAACCTCCTATGGGGCGCCGAGGTCCAAGAAGACGCAGTTTGGGACTCTTCAAATCGACTAAAGGTTGCACCACTAAGAGGCGTCTCTGCAGTGAACAGAAAAATCACGACTCCCATAGAAAGTCCTAAAAGCCTGAGATACCGCGCAAACATCGGATTAACCTAACAACCTCTCCGCCCCCAAACCGTCTAACCTGAGTGCGTGAAGAAGGTAGCCCTTTGAGTGTTTCAGTTCATATCGAGTAACCCCGCGGGCAAGGCCCTGCTAGGAGTTTTTAACCAAAACCTAATGCGCGCCCGACACCCCGCTGCTAAATACTGGATCTCTTATGTACCCGATTTTATTTGAAGTATTTGGCTTTCCGATAAGCAGTTTCGGCGCAATGATGGCTATAGGGTTTCTCGTGGCAACCTGGCTCACGGGCCTGAGGTTACGTGAATTTAATCTAAACCCTGAACTTTCTAGCACGATGCTGCTCTACTGCATGATCGGCGGAGTGGTCGGTTCAAAGCTTTATTTTGCAGTCGACGTAGGCATACGTTCAGGACAGGACTTCAGTTCCCTTTTCTTTGCCCGCGATGGAATCACTTGGTACGGAGGGCTTCTAGGTGCCATTGCTGTCGGTGCACTTGGCTGCAAAATCCACGGAATTTCTATTCGAATTTTTACCTCTTGTGTAGCCGTAGGGGCTGCTGTGGGGCAGGCATTCGGCAGGATTGGCTGTTTTCTAGTTGGCGATGACTACGGAATTCCAACTGCTCTGCCTTGGGGAATCGCTTTTCCGCTCGGTGCACCCCCTACCGATATCCCGGTACATCCCACCCAGCTCTACGAATGCTTCTGGCTTTTTTTTGTTGCGGCAGTGCTTTGGAAAAGACGAAAGCAAAGCCCCTTTCTTTTCGGAGAATACCTAATAGCCAACGGTGTAGGACGGTTCGTAATTGAAAGCCTTCGTACTAATACGCCCATAGCACTAGGACTTACCCAGGCCCAGTGGATTGGGCTTACAATCTCCCTGTTTGGTATTTTGAGCTGGTTTTACTATCGCGAAACACGAACATCTTCAGATTAATTGAATCACCATCAAAAACTTTTGATCAAGGTAGTTCTCCGTTTTCACACTCGCTGGAGCTAAGAAATGAACAAGCAGCAAAATCCTAGCGAGGAGAGTGAAGAAAGATCAGGCGGACACGTTACGGTTCCAGAAAACCAGAGAAAGGCAATTCTCGGAATCGTCTTCATTACCATTTTCCTGGATTTTGGCGGTTTCAGTGTCTTATTTCCTGTACTTCCCATCTACGCAAGCAACCTCGGTGCCGGACCTAGGGAAATTGGCTTAATGATGAGTCTTTATGCAATAGCAATGCTGTTATTTGCTCCCGTATGGGGATTTGTCGGCGACCGAATCGGACGCCGACCTGTCTTGCTGATTTCCCTCGCAGGTACCGTAGTTTCCTTTGTTTTTCTCGCCCTTGCAGAATCGATTAACAGTATCTACTTCGCCCGAACATTATCCGGATTTTTTGCCGCTACGATCGGCACAGCTCAAGCCGTTGTCACAGATATCACGATGAAGGCTGAGCGAACTCGAGGTATGGCCGTCATTGGAGCCGCCTTCGGAGCCGGTATGACTTTTGGTCCCTTCCTAGGAGGTTCTCTCGCAAAGGTTAATACCCAGCTCCCCTTTTTCGCAGTTGCTGGCCTGGCGACTATAAACTGGCTTTTCGCCTTTTGGAAACTTCCCGAAAGTCGCCCGAGTACCCTAAAAAAACCCCCTTGGAACGAATTCGGAAGGGCTTTTATTCCGGTACCTTACAAACTAATTACCGCTCAACTTGATACCAAATTTAAATGCTACTTAATTCTATTTTTTCAAAGCTTCACGGCATTCGCTGTACTCGAATCGATGGTTACCCTTTACGCAAGGAAGAAATTCGGTGTTGGTGAGTGGGAGGCCGGTCTTTTTTTTGGTTGGGTAGGTGTCTGCTTAACTTTGACCCAGGGAATACTTCTGCGAAAGCTGATACCTCTTCTCAATGAGCTGCAATTAACTATAACTGGACTTTTACTGATGGCCCTAGCAATTGGCATCATTCCCTTTTTGAACAGTATGGCTGGCTGTATAGGGGTTGGAACCGTCCTAGCCGTAGGCTACGGAATAGCGTTTCCCTCACTAACATCCATGTTCTCGAAAATTTGTACCGCTGAGAATGCCGGAGAACTGCTTGGCCAAAGTCAATCTATGGCAACTACAGGGAGAATCGTTGGACCTGTCCTTGCCGGGCTTCTCATGCACCATATCGGGCTTGGTGCGCCTTTTATAGCCGCGGGAATCCTGATGGCTTTGGCCGCGTGTCTGCTTTGGAAATGGAAGCTTAGAATCGTCCCCTCTTAGGAACGAAAGCGAGAGGTATCTGGAGAAAGTTCTAGCGTCTCGGCCAGACTTGGGTGAATGCCGACGGCCCTGGCAAAGAGCACCTTCTCGGTCTCTTCTCTATCGGGGTCGGGTAGGCAGCAATCCACCGGACACACCGCCGCACATTGCTCCTCGTCGTGAAATCCGACGCATTCGCTGCACAGGTTAGGCTCTATAACAAAGGTCGAGTCCCCTTCGGAGATTGCCTCGTTAGGACATTCGGGCTCACAGACGCCACAATTGATACAATCATCGGTAATCATCGTCGCCACGACCCGACAATAAAAAAGACCCTTGCAAACGTCAAAGCCTTCGTGAAGAAAGACACTTTTGCTTGACCATCATCTCGGGTTCTATATGGTCGTACAAAAGCCTAAGAGGAGTGATCGATATGGATAGAGAAAGTTTAGAGGTCGATGTCTTATACGTAGGGGCGGGTCCCGCAACTTTGGCCTCGGCGCTTCATTTGAGCCAGGAAGTTAAAAGGCTTGGGCTCGATCAACCTTCAATCCTTGTGATCGAGAAAGCTGCCGAGATAGGTGACCACATGCTTTCTGGCGCCGTAATGAACCCAAAAGCAATTCAGGAGTTGATTCCTGACTTTATAGAGCAAGGCTTCCCGACCGAATACGTCTGTGACAAAGACATGACGTACTTCTTTTCTCCCAAACGAAAATTACGATCGCCAATCAATCCCCCATTTTTCAAAAAAAAGGGTTACCACGTAATATCACTTAGTAACGTCGCCAAATGGCTCGCTAGCCGATGTGAAGAAGCTGGCATCGACATCTATCCGGGGTTTGCTGGGGACAAACTACTTACCAAAGATGGGCATGTACTCGGAGTTCGCACTGGAGATATGGGCGTGAGCAAGGAAGGGAGGGCGAAAGACACCTTCCAACCAGGAATGGACATTCTTGCAAAGGTAACTGTGCTTGGAGAGGGCGTTCGCGGGACACTTACTAAGCAACTGTTAGAGGAGTTTGATCTTCATGGTGAGAACCCACAAGTCTACGAAACCGGTATCAAGGAGATTTGGCGAGTAAAGCCGGAAAAGCATATGCCTGGACGGGTCATTCACGGAATAGTACCCCACGAACTCGTTAATTCTTTTGGGGGCATGTGGCTCTACGATATGAAAGACAACCTTGTCTCATACGGGTTTGTCTCTGCTCTAGACTCCGCTAACCCATATCACGACCCGCATTTAACCGCGCAGAGATTCAAAACTCATCCCTTTATGAGAGACCTTTTAGAGGGGGCCGAGCTGGTTCGATATGGAGCAAAAGCCATTCCAATAGGAGGACTCTATTCTCAACCTAAGCTTTATACCAACGGCGCACTGATTGTCGGCGATTCTGCAGGGTTCTGTAATGCGGAACGTCTGGCTGGCGTTCATATGGCGATGAAATCTGGGATGATGGCAGGAGAAACGATCGTTGATGCATTAAAAAACGACGACTTTACAACTACGACCCTTGGAGGGTATACAGAGCGATACCGAAACAGTTGGGCCTTTGAAGAGCACTACAAAGCGAGGAATTTTCACGGTTCGTTTTCAATGGGCCTGCCATTCTTCTTCCTTAATGAGCCCTTCCGCCTGTTTTTAACAGACGGTTCCGGGTTAAAGGATCGCATCCGATTTCAAGCAGGCCACAGTCACTATAAGAAACTGAAGGAACTTCCTCCTGAGAAGCGCTCGAAAGCCGAGTTTGACTTTGACGGGGTGTTAACATTCTCGAAGGAGCATCTGGTCGGATTTAGCGGTACTCAACATGAAGCTGATCAGCCATCCCACCTAGTCGTAGCGAATACGGATCTCTGCACCGAGGTCTGCACCGAAGAGTACGGAAATCCATGTGAATCCTTTTGTCCCGCGGCCGTATACGAGATGCTCGAAGACCCCGACCGTCCCGGGAAAAAGAAACTATTCATCCATCATGAGAACTGCGTGCATTGCAAGACGTGTGATATTGCAGACCCTTATCAAGTTATTACTTGGACTCCTCCAGAAGGTGGTGAGGGGCCTGACTACACAAACATGTAGAAGTCCATTCTACGGTTGCGTAAGGGCGTCGCGGATGTCTTTTAAAGTAGCCTCGTCGGTGGCCGTAATCAGATGATCACTTTTTTGAGATATTTCTAGTGGGAAGTCTCCCGACTTTGTTGCTGCTATTGCCCCGGCTGCCAAGGTAATAGGTAAGCCAACCCGCCCTCTGATGCTCACCCCTTCCGCGCTGGGGCTCACTCGCAAACCAGCAACAACGCCTGGAACCAACGGCGCGACAGAAATTGCACCACCGCTTCCAAAAGTAGGCTCGTACCCCTTCTCGCTAAGGGCGGTGCGAACAGAATCAGGAACATACTGAGAGACAAAGATGCCTCGTCCTTTTGAAGTCACGCGCGCCAATCGAGGAACACCGGTCGCTTCTTGTATTTTTGGAGCTCCCTCAGAGCTTACGTAAAATATCAGATGCTCTCTCGGTAAAGAAACGATGGATACAGAGTACCTGCCTTCCTTCACTAAACCTAAATTAGTCGAGTAAGGCCCCTCACCTCCAAGATAGCCATGGAAGGTTCCATCAATAGGGTCCAAGACAATTGTCTCTTCCCCTTGTTCCGAAAAGCTGGAAACGGAAGATGTATCTTCTTCGGCCAAAAGTTGGGCGGAAGAAAATCTTTCTCGAAGAGAAAGTAATATAACTTCCTGCGTCTCCGAGTCCGCAAGGGTCATCGCCGCCTTCACAGGGCTGATTTCTCTTAGCTTTGGCACATTGGTAGCAGTTCCCTCTAAACTACGTGCGAGTGCAGAAGCTCTCAGAACTGCTGGAATACCTACCTGTAAAAATTCAGGACCAGAAATCATACCGTAACCGAATACCACCTTTAATCCGAATTTAACTTGTCTTGGTGCTTAACATTTCGTCCATCTGTCCAATAGATCACTTCTTCCGCAATATTTGTCGCGTGGTCAGCAATTCTCTCTAAGTGTTTAGCAATGAGTATAATATCCACTCCCTGGCTACTGATTTCAGGGTGCTTCATTAACGTTTTTACAGTTTCTGCTACAACAATGTCCTGATCCGCATCGATTAAATCGTCTTCTACGAGGATCATTTCCGCACGGTCAGAGTCACTCTCACTAAAGCTATCCAGTGAACGTTGAAGAAGTCTTTGGGACTGAACCGAAAGATCTTCTAATTTTGAGGGAAACACTACATCTTCTTTTTCTATTAGTCGCACCGCACACTTTGCAATATTTCTTGCCAAATCACCAACGCGTTCTAGATCAGTCGCCATCATCTTGATCGAGATCACCTGGCGCAGATCGTCCGCTACTGGTGCTTGAAGAGCGAGAGCGCGCAAAACCATTTCATCGATAATTACATCCGCTCTATCGATTTCCAAATCATCCTTTGGAACTTCCGATGCAAGAGAAGCGTTGTGATCAAAAACCGAAGCCATCGACTTTGCAACAATAGCCTCAGCCATCCGGCCCATTTTAAGTACTTGCTGCCTAAGATCTTGGATAAAAGGTTCAACTATACGCGTCATAAAATTCGCTCCTCGCTTTAACCAAAGCGCCCAGTTATATAGTCCTGAGTCATTTCATGATTTGGATCGGTGAAGACATTCCCCGTTTCTCCTTCTTCAATTAATACACCGAGATGAAAAAATGCTGTTCGTTGAGAAACTCTAGCGGCCTGTTGCATCGAATGAGTAACAATAACAATCGTGAAATTTTCTCTAAGTTGCGACATTAACTCTTCGATTTTCGCAGTTGCTACCGGATCAAGCGCAGAACATGGCTCATCCATTAGGATTACTTCCGGATCAACCGCAATCGCTCTGGCAATACAAAGTCGTTGCTGTTGCCCACCCGACAGACCTGTTCCTGGGTCCCGCATGCGGTCTTTGACTTCACCAAAAAGTCCCGCTCGCTCAAGACTCTTGACAACAATCGCTTCTAAATCTTCTCTATGCTCGGCCAAGCCGTGGATCGAAGGGCCGTAAGCAACATTGTCGAATATTGATTTAGGAAAAGGATTGGGTTTCTGAAAGACCATTCCTACCCGCGCCCGAAGTTGTACCGGATCTACGTTTCGGTCATAGATATCCTCACCATCGATTGTAATCTTTCCTTCGACGCGACACGATTCGATAACATCGTTCATTCGATTTAGACATCTTAGATACGTAGATTTTCCACAACCCGATGGTCCAATTAATGCAGTCACTCTTTTGGCCGCAATATCGAGGTTCACATCAAAGATGGCTTGATTTTCATCATAGAACACGTTCAAGTCTCTCGTGGTTATCTTATTCAAGAATTGAGTCTCCACACTCGGTATCTCCTACCATCTTTTCTCGAAACGGTTGCGCAATAAAACCGCGGCTAGATTCATTATTATAAGAAATACCAATAGCACCATGATGGCTGCCGAGGTTTTCTCTACGAAAGCCCTTTCTGGACTATCTGCCCAGAGATAGACCTGTACAGGAAGAACCGTTGAAGCGGTCATCGGACCGTCTGGAACATCAACAATAAATGCCACCATTCCTATCATTAGTAGAGGAGCGGTCTCACCCAAAGCTCTCGCCATCCCAATAATTGTACCTGTTAGAACACCTGGCATGGCAAGCGGCAAAACATGATGTAGCACCACCTGCAGCGGAGAAGCCCCCATTCCCATGGCGGCTTCGGTAATAGAAGGAGGAACAGCTGCAATGGAAGAACGAGCAGCAATGATTACTGTAGGAAGCGTCATAAGGGCTAGCACCATTCCGCCTACAAGGGGAGCGGAGCGAGGAAAGCCAAAAAAATTTAAGAACACAGCTAGACCTAGAAGACCAAAAACAATTGAAGGGACCGCTGCGAGGTTATTTATATTCACCTCGATGAAATCGTTCAATTTATTCTTCTTAGCAAATACTTCTAAGTAGATCGCCGCTGCCACACCAATCGGAAAACACAGCATTAGTGTTATTAAAATGGTCCACATCGAACCTACCAGTGCACCCCAGATTCCGGCCAACTCAGGATTTCTGCTATCTCCATTGCTAAAGAACCGATGATTAAAGACTCGAGAAATTCTTCCCTGTGCCAACCACATGTCTACCCAGGAAATTTGTCTATCGCTAAGAATACGATCGGATTCTGGAACCTCGCGAGGAATCGCTCCTTTCAAAAGCATGTCCGCATCATCGGACAGAGGAATTGATAATTTCGATTTTTTCCCAAGTGCGGTCAAATCGCCAAGAAGTATGGTACGTAGTTCAAAAGATGCGCCGGACGAAACAAGCGCAAAGAGTGCTCTTCTTTCTTTTCTATTTAACTTGTCGGTAGTAGTAGAGAGAATCGCGCTCTTAACGAGAAGGTTGAAGTTTGCGTTTCTCAATTCTGGATCATTTTCTGGGTCAATATCAAACCTTTCCGGATCAAAATCAAACTCCAGAGCGATTTCATGCTGATGAAATGCCTTGTATCCCCTCAGCGTAATAGTCGCGAGAAGCAATACCAGAACACTCAGCGCAAAAAGAATTGCGGAGAGTCCTAATCTTCGAAAATTACGTTCCGAACGATGGCGCTTTTGGCGCTGACTCTCTCCATTCTTGCTTTCCTCTACCCCGTAACTATTCATATTGCTCTCGATACTTTCGCACCACTCTGAGAGCGATGACATTAAGGACAAGGGTGACCAAGAATAACGTTAGGCCTAACGCGAAGGCAGCTAACGTTTTAGCGCTATCAAACTCCTGGTCTCCCACTAGCAACGTAACAATTTGAACGGTCACAGTAGTGACGGCTTCAAGGGGATTAGCGGTTAGATTGGCAGCTAGGCCTGCCGCCATCACGACGATCATAGTTTCACCGATCGCTCGAGAAACCGCCAAAAGGACGGAACCAACTATCCCAGGCAGCGCCGCTGGCAGAACCACTCTACGAATAGTTTCCGAACGTGTAGCACCCAAGCCAAGAGAACCCTCTCTTAGCGCATTAGGAACGGCATTAATTACATCATCGGAAAGTGACGACACAAAGGGGATAATCATGATTCCCATCACTAGGCCTGCAGCAAGTGCACTTTCTGAAGCCACATCGAGCCCCAAACCGACCCCTAGAACCCTGATCCAGGGAGCAACTGTAAGGGCTGCGAAGAATCCGTATACAACGGTTGGAATTCCAGCCAAGACCTCCAACAGCGGTTTTACTATCGCTCGAACAGTGGGCTTCGCGTATTCGGACAAATAAACCGCTGAAAAAAGGCCAACAGGTACTGCAACAAACATGGCAATAATCGTTATAAGCAAGGTACCCGTAAAAACTGGTACCGCTCCGAAGGCCCCTGAAGAACCTACTTGGTCTTCTCTCAGGGCAATTTGTGGACTCCACTGAAGTCCGAAGAGAAATTCGCTCCAAGACACTAAAGAAAAGAAACGAATGGACTCGAAAATAAGTGAAAGAATAATTCCTAGAGTGACAAAAACAGCCGCCGCCGCACAAGCACCCAAGATCAACTTAGCCACATTCTCCGCGAAGGGGCGGGCTCGTAAACTCACTCTAACGAGGCTGACCGACCGGAAAAGAGCAACAGAGGCCCCAAACGCAGTCGCTACCCATCCCGCAATCGATCCATTCAAATACCAGCTTTGCATAGCCAGTGAGGCAGATGCCATAGCTGGATCGGGATTCATTAAAATGGAATTCCCCGATGCCAAATCTTTCACGTCTTTCACCCATTCTGCTAGTGATTCTCCGCCGGCAGAGTGTATAGATAAAGGGGCTATACCCTTGAGGAATTGATTAATAATTAGATACTCGCAAAGGTTCCAGACCAGAAAAACGGCGGCGCCAACCCCGGCAGTCCAGATAAGAACATAAAGACCATATTGATGTGGCCTCGAATGAAGCGGCTCACACTCCTTCTTAGAAATCATCCGAGCCTTATTCCTCCCTGCAAGGTAAGCGAGGACCAGAAAGAGAGGTATGCCGATGTAAGGGGCGATTACTGTCACGTTAGTACTTTGTCTAAGACAATAAATGTTAAAGGGACGACTTTGATAATAGCATGGTCGCCCCTGTCCTTCAGTGTAGACATTCTACATTCGAAGCAAGGCTAGAGTGGATCCATCATTGCGAATTTTTATTCGGTCTTTCTCAGAGAGGGGAATCAACCCACGGTCTGACAAGTAACCTTCAACGCCAGCCGCACCTTCGCTAGTGAATTCAGCGAGGAACTCCTTGATTCCAGGTACTTTGCCAACATGAGACTTTTTAACGTAGAAATAGAGGGAGCGAGACACTCCGTACTTACCACTTGCAATGTTGTCAAAGGTCGGCTCCGCGCCGTCGACGAAACTTCCCTGGACCTTATCTGAATTTTGATCCAAGAAGGAGAAGCCGAAAATCCCAAGGGCATCCGGGTTAGCTTCAAGCTTCTGAACGATCAAGTTGTCGTTCTCTCCAGCTTCCACAAATGCACCGTCTTCTCGGATAGCATGAGCTATCGCCTTGAACTTTTTCTTGTCGGATTTCTTAAGCGCCTTTAGCACCGGAAGAGTTTTTGCTCCACCTTCCATGGCTAGCTCGACAAAGGCATCACGCGTTCCCGATGTAGGGGGCGGCCCCAGAACCTCGATCTCGATGGCCGGGAGCGCGGAATCCACATCCTTCCAAGTTTTGTGAGGATTCTCGATCATCTTGCCATCTACAGGAACTACTTTTGCAAGAGCAAGGAAGATTTGTTTCTTAGTCAGAAACATTTTTTCAGCGCTTTTTGCATTAGCCATGACAATGCCGTCGAAACCTATCTTGATTTCAACAATGTCATTCACCCCATTCTTCGCACAGCGTTCAACTTCCCCTGCTTTAATTCGACGAGATGAGTTGGTGATATCTGGCGTGTCGAGACCAGATCCGGCACAAAAAAGCTTTAAACCACCGCCCGATCCCGTAGATTCGACGACGGGAGTTTTGAAGCTGGTTTTTTTACCGAACTGCTCGGCTACAGCCGTCGAGAAAGGGAAAACAGTCGAGGAACCAACGATTCGGATCTCATCTCGAGCCAAGGCTGCGAGACTCGGGAGAACCATACCGGCGATTGCGACCAAGCAGAGAATAATTCGTTTCATATTGCGATAATCCTTTACATGTTTTTAGTGTTTTGGTGAACCTTCGTCCTCGCGAACCTGCAGAGCTGATTCCACGAGGACAAGTCGAACACCTTATTGAGCGATAGCGTTTTTTCCCTCGTGGCTAAAACTTCACCTTAATATCGGCCTGCAGCCGCACACGATCAGCTTTTGACCTGCTTGCGAATCCAGACTCATCCTCAATTTCTTCTCCCAAGAACATAGTCAGGCCCATGTCGGTGTTCTTCATGATCCTCTTAGAACCGTACACGACAAAACCTTCACGATTGGTATGGCCATCGAAAAGGTCACTGTCCATGTACGCCGCTGGAACAGCGTTGGCTTCAACTTCGAAGTAACCCAGTCCAAGCTTGGCGAAATGCTTCTTCGAACCAACTTCAAAGCCAAGTCCAAAAGCTCCGTCCTCCTTGTCAATCGTCCCCACCTTTTTAGCGTCGAGATTCTTGACGAAGGAACCCCATACTAGAATCGGCCAAGCTTTACTTGGCTTGAACTTCGAGTAGAGGGAAAACTCAGCAAACGTCATTTCGTTCTCATCCGAACCGCCTTCAACACCACCAGCTATGTTTCCTTCGCCGGCATGAATCCCAAGAACGGTTGAATTAAGAGAGCGATGGTTATAGAAAGAGCCACGCGCGCCTATCTTCATGCCACCGGACAGTGTGGTCTCCCCGCCAAGCTGCGCGCCAAAAAAATGTGGGTCTTTTGCCGAACTGTTTTCATCAATAATGAAATACCCGGCATTCATGAACATCTTAAAATTTTCAGATGGCTTGGACGACATCTTGAGGCCTACACCTTCAGGATTAATGTCGCTGTCCCACAGAAGCATGTCCGACTTTCCAATTTTCCATTTGAATGGATTGCCCTGCTTACCAAACGTAGCCTTGGTTTTAAGACCGCCGGTTGGAAGCTTCATCGACAGGAAAGCGCGTCGGAGATGGATCCCATGACCGTCAAAACGATTTTCGCTAGAGCCTAGGGTTTGATTGCCGCTGTTCCAGTCAGAACCGGTGCCCAGGCGGAAGCCCACGGAGACCATGTCGTTGACTTTTGCCTTACCATTTAGTCGGAAGCGATATCGCAACCTATAACGATTGGGTGCTTCAGTTTCATTACCAACTGTGTCGTACCAGAAACTCTCATGACGCGCACGAAAGTCGCCGGACAATGCAATTTTCCCTAGAAGTTTGGACTGGCTTTTCTCGTAGGACTTATTCTTTGCATGTAGCTCACTGTATTGCTCCTCATCTACAATCCCACGTTCCTTTAAAATACCCAAAACATCTTCAATGACCGCACCTTCTGCGTGTGCAGATTGCGTCATCACGACT